>DAOWAL010000127.1 GCA_030634615.1 Candidatus Aenigmatarchaeota archaeon
AGAAAGAAAAAATGGGATACAAATTATGAACCAAAAATTAGTACTGTAATACCCATGTACAATGAAGAAAAAAACATAAAGGAGTGTCTTGACGCGCTATTCAATTCAGATTATCCAAAAGAGAAAATAGAAGTTATAATGGTTGATGATGGATCTTCTGATAATAGCATTGAAATTGCAAAACAATACAAAGGCGTTGTTGTCCTTAAACAGAACCATAAAGGAAAAGTGGAAGCAGTTAACCTCGGTTGCAAAAAAGCAAAAAACGATATTATAATAACAATCGATTGCGATGTCATGGTTGATAAAGATTTCATAAGGAACATGGCAATACCATTTTCTGATAATGATGTCGGTGCAGTTAGTGGTGCTGCTGTAGTTGCCAACCCAAATTCAATTTTAACGGCTTTTCAGTCTATTGAATATATTTACAACTCGTTACTCATGGATGGATTTTCAAGTGTATTCGGTACATCATTTTGGTTCTGGGGGGCTGTTACATCTGTTAGAAAAAATGTTTTAGAAAAGATAGGCGGCTTTGGTAAAAAAACAGTAACAGAAGATTTTGAAACAATGATTGACATAAAAAAGCATGGATACAAAACAGTGAGTACAAGAAAAGCTGTCGGTATCACAAAAGTTCCTGTTACACTTTCTGGACTTTTCAAACAGAGAATAAGATGGTGGAAGGGCACCCTTCAGACAATAGCTGTAAACAAAGGAATGTTCAGGCCAAAATACGGCGCGGCCATAATGATACTTTTTGCAATGCAGATTTTTTGGATAGTATATTCCTTCATTATTTTGCCACTAATATCGTATCAGGTTCTTTACTGGTTGCCTTACAATTTAGGTAATTTTTCAGATGCATTTTTCTATCTTTTTAGATGGTCAAACCTTCTTGGGCCGTTTTACGCTCTTTACATGATATTTATATCAGAATGGACCATATCACCAGTTAGCATATTTGGAATAATGTCTGGTGTAATAACATTTGTAATGATATCTATCTCCTTTTATGTGTTCAGGGAAAAAATAGATGTAAGAAAAACACTTGGTGTATTTTTCTACTTTCCATATACTATTATAATTAACCTAATAATTATAATGGGCGCTATTAACTATATTTTTAAGCGCGGAAAGAGCACATTCGTGAGTTGATTGGCAGTGGACATGCAAAATATAATACAAATATTGTATACAATTCAAGTAGAAGTAACACGTATAATGGATGACATTATAAAGCCACCGATAAATGCGTCAAGCATGCTTACTTTTAATGTGATATTGTTCGTTGCTACTGTTTTCTCTTTCTTTTTTCTGATACTTGCCATAAACGGGTTTTTAACACGTGTACCGAAAAAAGAAGATACCGAAGGAACATCGGATATCCCAACAAGTAAATTACCATTTATCACAGTTCAAATACCGACATATAATGAACCGGTTGCTATAAGATGTGCAGAAGAGTGCCTAAAATTTGATTACCCGAAAAACAAGTTTGAAATAATAATAGGTGACGATAGTAATGACAACGACATTAGTCACATGTTAAACAAATTCGCTGAAAAACACAAAAACGTAAAAGTTGTAAGAAGACCAACAAATAAAGGGTTTAAAGCAGGGAACCTTAACAACATGTTAAAACATTCGAAAGGTGAAGTGATAGTAATTTTTGATTCCGATTTTATACCAACAGTTGACTTTCTGAAAAGAATAGTAAAACCAATGGTCAATGATAAAAAAGTTGGAGCTGTGCAGGCCAGATGGGACTTTACAAATTCATCGCAAAGTCTCGTTTCTAGGCTAGCGTCTTCAATACTTATAGTATATCATCACCTAACACTGCCTCTCATCAATAAGTGTGGTATATCGTTCATTTGCGGTTCGGCTGAGGCCATAAGAAAAGATGTACTAAAAAAGCTTGGAAAATGGCAAAACGGTAGTTTAACAGAGGATACTGAAATATCCCTAAGATTAATGGAAGAGGGCTACAAGACCGTATATCTTCCGGATCTAGTGTCACGTGGCGAAGTTCCTTTTACATTCAAGGGATTCAGGCGTCAGCAAAAAAGATGGGCATATGGTACAATCAGGGCGTTTATAGACCACAGGAAAAATATTTTTGGAAATAAACATTTCAGTGTTAAGCAGAAGTTAATGTTATCATTTGTGCTTTTCGGATATATCATATCACCGATTCTGGCGCTTTTGTTTGTAACTGGTATGATATCATTTATGTCAAATCCGACAGGACCAATAGATCTTATCGAATTCTCTATGTCAGTTGGTAGAAATGTTTTTCTGACATCTGGATTTATAGTGGCAAGTCTGGTAGCTTTATGGAAGAACAAACAAATTAAGATGTTTCCAATGCTTCTCATATCATCGTTTACAGTTGGTATATTTGTGTCATTTTCAGTTACGATTGCGATTCTTAAGTCAATAGGGGGCAGACCAATGGAATGGTATATGGTACAAAAGAACGGAAATAAGATGTATGATATACCTAAAGGATCTATTCTGCACCACACACCAAAAACGTATGTGTGATTGTTTTTGAGAACTTAGTATTGTCAAGTTGGATGCAGATAAATTAATAAACGATTCCTAATTTAGTATAAAACATGAATGTTATTGTTAAAAAATCAGAAATTGAGGGCAAGGGTGTTTTTGCAATACGAGAGTTTAAAAAAGGAGAAGTTGTATTAAATTGGGATGATTCTCCGATATTAACATCAGAACATGCTGAGAAAGTACCAGAAGAAGACAAAAAGTACATTTATTATGATGGAGATAAACGAGTTCTAGTTAAACCTCCTGCAAGATTTGTTAATCATTCATGTGATCCTAATACATTCATCCGCAATTTTTGTGGGATCGCAAAAAGAAACATACGAAAAGGCGAAGAAATTACTGAAAACTATTCAAAAGAAAATAATCCTGATTTTAGGTTAGAATGTAATTGCGGAAGTAAAAATTGTAAAGGGATTATCAAAATGGATTCTTGAGATACTCGACTCTATTGAATCACTTCTTATTTTCGAGAAATAGACTTTCGTCTTACCGTGTTAAAATAAAAAAGAAAGGGTATGGGGTTTTAACCCCAAATTATTAGGTTTAACGAATTTAAACAGCTCCAATGTATTCTGAACCTTCAAGTC
>DAOWAL010000086.1 GCA_030634615.1 Candidatus Aenigmatarchaeota archaeon
AATTAATAGCCAATGAAAATGAATTTGCATTGCTTGCAATACAGGTGCGAGCTGATATTGAAAAAGATCTGGAAACCTATGAGATTGAGGACAAAACTACATTGAAGGATTATTATAGAATTCTCGTAAGACTCGATATGCTCAGTGAAGACCATGATGCATCACTTGCGGGAATTGACCGGATGCGCGAGTTGGAAGATAAACCAGCTGAAAAATTAATGATAGGAGTTATTAGCAAATCGATCATCAGGGCACGTTGTGATATTGGAATAGAAAATGAGACTGCATACGAACAAGCTTTTTCTAAAATATTATCACAGGCTATTGAGGAACTTCCCTGGGAAGTAGTTCAGGAAAGAATCAGAGAGACAAAGGGGCAGATGGAATTCTACAGCGAGAACTTTCTATTAGGAATAGTACAGAGTCAGCTTGAGCCAGTAGTAAAACAGACAGGGCAAATGAGCAGTGAAATTGCAGCTCGGGTAATTGGTAGCCGCTACCTCATGGAAATCTCTTTACCGCTTAAGGAGCAGATTGTTGATATTCTTGATAAATATATCAAAGCAAACCATATTGAAAAAAAGAACATCTGGGAAGAACGCAATGTTGATCTTTCCGAGATTCAAAATCTCCACCCTGTTGTGATTGCAATCTGGGATTCTGGCGTGGACACTAATCTTTTTCCAGATCAGCTTTTCATTAACACAAATGAAAAACTTAATGGTAAAGATGATGACGCCAATGGATTTGTGGATGATGTGCACGGCATCGCCTATACGTTTGAAGAAGAGAAAACTCCTGAAATGCTTTACCCGATTGAGCATGGGAAAGAACGGCGCGCAAGGATGAAAGATATGGTGAAGGGATTCTTTGATCTACAGGCAGCGATCGATAGTCCTGAAGCAACGGCACTTAAACAAAAGCTCTCCACTATGAGTCCTGAACAAGTTAAGCCTTTTATGGAAGACATTATGCAGTTTGCATTATATTCCCACGGTACACATACGGCAAGTATTGCTGTGGATGGTAATCCTGTAGCGCGCATTCTTGTTGCACGTTTCACTATTGACTACCACCTCATTCCTCCTGCGCCGACTGTAGAGAAAGCGCACAGAACAGCACAAACTTACAGGGAAACAGTTAAATACTTTAAAACGCATGGCGTACGCGTTGTTAATATGAGTTGGGGAGGAACGCTTAGAGGCACAGAAAGCGATTTAGAAGCTAATGGGATTGGCAAGGATGCTGAAGATCGTGCTAAGCTCGCGCGTGAGCTCTTTGATATAGAAAAGGAAGCTCTATATGCTGCAATGCAGAGCGCACCAAACATACTTTTTGTGAACGCAGCCGGTAATGATAACGATGACGTTTCATTTGAGGATTATTATCCTGCTGCCTTTGATCTTACAAATCTCTTAGTTGTTGGTGCTGTTGATCAAGCTGGAGATGAAACCTCATTTACCAGTTTCGGAGAGAGGGTGAATGTGTATGCAAACGGATATGAAGTGGAAGGTTTACTTCCTGGCGGTGACAAACTGGCTGCTTCAGGAACATCAGCATCTTCACCAAATGTAGCTAACCTTGCTGCTAAATTGTTTGCACTTGAGCCTTCACTGACAGTGGATGAGGTTGTGAGTTTGATCAAGGAGGGTGCGGAGCAGAACAAAGATGGAAGATTATTTCTTATTAATCCTAATCGCTCAGTCGAATTACTCAGATCTATGAAGAGGAAATAGCCGAATTTGCAAACATGCTGACATATCACGCCTAGGCTGGTGATACGGCAAAAACCAAGTTTACAGTATAACCTTACCGATTCTGTTTAGTCTAATCCCTTTCCAACGCCAGAACCTGAGTACTTCTAAGATATTTGAAGCCTCGCCACCTATATCAATGGAGAGATAGATGAATAAAGGTTTACCCATAAAATATTTTTTATGGAGCGGCCCCCAGAATCTTGAGTCGAGTGAATTATCACGATTATCACCCATTGCAAAAATGCAATCTTTGGGCACGACCACGGTCCCAAAATTATCTCTTGTATATCCTGGATTTTCTACATAGTCAAAAAACTTTGCATTTTCCCATAATTTTTGATAAACTTTTTCTTCAAATTTTGTACCTGAAAAAATTCTGTGGTCTCTATGATAGACATACGGTTCAACGAGTTTCTTACCATTAATATACACTTCTTTATTTACAATTTTTACAGTGTCACCTTCAGTTGCAATACATCTTTTTACCACACTCTTATTTTCAAAAGGATATTTAAAAACAACTATTTCTTCTTTCTCAGGCATGCGTCCGGGTATAAGAGGAGTTTGCGTATAGGGAATGTTAATTCCATAAATAAATCTGTTTACCAGAAGAGCGTCGCCAATAAGTAGTGTTGATTCCATTGAGCCGGTTGGAATCATAAACGTCTCAACAAAAGTCGCCCTTAAAAATAGGACAATAATAATTACAAGAGTCCACGAGTATATTTCCTTTTTAATTTTTTCGCTCATATTATGATTATAATACAATTCTGACAAAAATCAAGAATTGAAAATTTGGCGTTGACAAATACGTTTTCTTCGTTATCTTTTAGAACAATGCAAGAAGATATATTATTGGAGCTAAATCACGATCTTTTAAGACACGGTTTTAATAAATACACAAGAAAAGCTTTTCAAATGCTCCCTAAATTGGAAAAACCCTGCATTCTTGATATTGGCTGCGGTGCTGGAGTTCCGACCTTGGAACTTGCAAGATTAAGTAAGGGTGAGACAATAGGAATCGATATTGACCAATCTCTACTCGATAAACTTACAAGGAAAATCAAAGAGGCTGGTCTTACAGAACGAGTTAAGACCATGAAATGTTCATTATTAAATATGAAGTTCCCTGATGAAACCTTCGACATCGTCTGGACAGAGGGTGCAATATTTGTAATAGGTTTTGAAAAAGGTATAAAAGAGTGGCGTCGATTTATTAAACCCAATGGATTCTTAGTAGTACATGATGAGATAAGTGATCTACCAAAAAAATTAAAACTTATACCTATCTGTGGTTATAAGCTCATAGAACATTTTGTAGTATCGAAGGACGTCTGGTGGAATAACTATTATTGTCCGTTAGAGAAACGAATTCAAGGGCTTCGCATAGAATATCGTGATGATCATGACGCGCTTGTTCTATTAGATAAAGAACAACATGGGGTAGATGAATTTAAGAAGAATCCTAAACATCATGGGTCAGTTTTTTTTGTATTGCAAAAGATTTGACCCCATCGCGTCTCTTAACTACGGCTTGAGGTTTGCCCACCAATCTTGTTCCGCAGTGCCTTCAACAGAATACTTGCCTTCGATTCGCTCCCAATTATCAGAAACTTTCCCTCGCATGACGATTTTCTTTTTTGTCTGAGCCAAATAGAACACCTTTAAATATTTGTATGTTACATCACCTTCCGCATAGAATTCGCCTTTCTTTACTTGACCTTTAATCTTACCAGTATACAAACAGTTTTCTCTTATCTGATGATAATATTTAACAGTCAAATCCGTATTTGTTTGTTTTATTGTCATGTTGAAGGCAGCATTATAGGCGTAGCTATCCGTACCTATTTTTCCGTGCCATTTACCCGCCAGGTTTTTCAAACTGATAACGCCCAGATCAACTGAATCGTTTTCAGTGACCGTTAATGTATCGCGCCACGTTGCGTGGCCATCATGTTCTATCTCAATTACATGGGGACACGCCAATATTTGATTTGAGGTAAAGGGTGTTTTTCCGACAAATTGTCCATCGATCGTCACAAATGCACGCTTTGGTACTGATGTCAGCTGCAGGAAGTAATAAATTGGGACTAATTCGACCACGAGTTTGGTTCGTCTGCCGATTCCTATATTCACCGAACCCTGCCATTTCTCGTATCCTGCTTTTTCAATCACAATGTCGTGTTTGCCTATCAAGAGCACGGGCGATAGGAGGGTCCCGGATTTTTTAACTTGAGTCTTCACTGGTTTTCCATCAATAAGAACCGCAATATCTTCCGCGGGTTCAATTTGCATGATAAGTTTGTTATGTGTTAATATCCACACTAATACTATAAGAACACATGCGCCGATTGCACTTAAAGCGATCACTGATGTTTTTTTCGAAATCTTTTTATTTGAAAGGACTACTTCATTTTTTATTTTATCCAGCATTTTGCTATACTCTATGGTTTCTTTGTCATAGCTGACAGCTTTTTCGAAAAAAGTAATTGCTTCCTTCATTCTATTGCCCTGGAGGTCGTTTTGACCAATTTTAAAGAAAAGCGAGGCGAGTTTCTTTTGTGTTACCTTGTCTATATGCTGTGCATTAGGTGGCAGCATTTTATCAACGAGATTTTTGGCATCAGGAATATTGCCTTTGTTAAAATGAGCAAGTGCCAGGTAAGTGCGTATCATAGCATCCATTTTTGGCGTAATACTGTCTTTCTTGAACAGACCATTCAAATGTTCGATTACCTTGTCGTATTCATGATTATCATAATAATATTTACCAATTTGTAAACCTAAATCGAGATCTTCAACCTCAATATCCAGCATTTTGTTGTAGTATTCAATCACTTTTTTCATGTTGTTATCTTTTTTGTAGTGGAGTGCTACTTCCTTGATAACCTGTTTATTATTTGGAGTGAGTGCTTCCAATTTATGCAGTACAATCAGAGCTTTTTCTTTGTCACCTTTTCGATTGTAGAGGTTTTTCAGTAACACATGAAACTCCACATTCTTAGGTTTAGACTGCACAATTTTTTCACCAAGTACAATCGCTTCTGTTATTCTGTTTTGAAGATAATAAGTACGGAAAAGCCCAATAAGGGACTCAGCGGATTTTGGATCAATATGCAGCGCAGCGCGAAATGCTCTTTCTGCTTTACTGAGTTCCTTGAATTTAAGGTAGAATCGCGCAGAACTGATTTGTGCATCAAAATTGTTGGCGTCAATGTTTACTGTTTTCTCATACTCGCTCAGTGCTTTGTGGAGGAAGCCGTGTTTTTGATATAACTTCCCGAGGTCAATATGAAGCTTCGTGTTTGACGGTTCCTTTTCGATTTTTTTCTTTAATAGATTAATATGAGCTTCAACCTTAACACCAAGATTCATTGTTATTATACCACAGGACGGACATTTATTTTGTCCTTCTGGTATTGCTTTTCCACACTCTGGACAGTTTGCCATAAACCTCCTGGATCAAATATCAGAATATTCTATCTAATGAATATATCATACTGAGCAAACGCGGTTATGTCAAGATTGATGATATGGGTTCAAATCCATAAACTCAATTCCTGAAATTCGTTTGCTAAAAGTAGCTTGTCTCCTTTTACTTCCTGAGTATCCTGGCCGCAAGTCTTTTTACATCATTCTGCACAACATAGAGACACGGTAGGGGAAATGACCCTATCGCC
>DAOWAL010000061.1 GCA_030634615.1 Candidatus Aenigmatarchaeota archaeon
AAAAATGGTGGCTATTGCCAATATTAATAATGTTATTAGCAGTTAGTGCACTAATAGTACTGAGCTCAATGTCGAGTATTTCACCATTCATTTATGTTCTCATTTAATTCAAACAAAATTGAATATGGATGTTTTAAATGTATCTGAATTTTTAATTTCAATAATCAATTCACTGTCCCTCAAAATTAAAATTGAATCATTTTCGATGATAATTTTATTACCATTTTTGATAGATTCTTTTAACTTTTCGATATTATCATCAATTTTACTGTTATCATATTCAGGATATGTTGTATTGAAAAACGAAAAATCATTGTATTTTATTTGGTTTTTGGTCACTTCACCATCAAATAAAAAACCCTGCCTCCTATCCCAAGCCATACTCAGTTTCAAACCAAGGTTGAATACAAGTAAATACGGTGCTTTGAGATGTTTTTTCAGGTCCTTTTGAAAACCAGAATCTTCTTTCCCAATAGCTTTGTATATATCATGTAAATATTTTCTGGAATTTGGACATGTATAACTACACGACTGATGAAATGATAAGTAATGGTTTGTGATACTGTTTAACGTGTTGTTAAAAGAGAAATCTATATCACCTCTTGGATGAAATTTCCATTTAATTTCTTTTGCAATCAAAGGCATGTTCTCGGTAAGAAATTTTGTGCAACATTCAGGATAACCGAGAAATTTACCGAAATTTATAATGGTCCTTTTCATAGCATCATTTGACATACCGTCATGAGTAAACGTATTATCAAATTTCTTAGCTTGATTTATGATATTAGAAGATTTTGAAACATACAGAAAAAACTGTGAACTAAAAGGGTCTTTTTTTGACTGTACAACTAAACCATCTTCATTCATTGTTTTTACAACGGCTGACATATCACCTTTTTTGCAAGACAATCTGACAAGAGGTTTAATATCTGCTTTTACAGCAATAATGTCAGAAAGTGATCCAGACACAATATTATATCTTTCGTTTAGATAATTTTTTATCTCCATTCCAAAACACCACAATTTTTTATTACTTGAAAATTTTATAAGATTTCATTCCATTTCCTTCATATATGTTAGTTTATTTGATTCCAATAGTTATCTTTGGCATAATTTCAACATATACGGACATGAAGGAAAGGCTGATTAAAAACAAGCTAATAATAGTAATGTTAGTAACATCAATTATTATTCACACATCACAACTTTTGTTTTTTCCCGAACTTCAACAATTCATACCGAATTTCCTGATAAATATCGTATACGCAGTGATAATTGGCATACTGTTATGGACAATTAACATATGGCCGGCAGGAGATGCAAAACTCTTTATAGCATATTCATCCCTAATACCTCTCAGTTTTTTTTCAGTTGGGATGCACTTTCTTTCCTTTGAATTTATGATAAACACGTTTGTACCGGTATTTTTTGTAATGTTTATTTTTCTTATTGTAAAATCAAAAAGAAAGGAAATAATAAAGAGTGTTAAATTTGCATTAGATCCGTACAAACTTTTTATGATAATAATAATTTTGACAGGGTTTATGTGGTTTATAGTAAAAGCAGTAGCATTTACCGGAATATTCATGAATTATTTCATAATAATAATTTTACTTTTTGTAATAATTGAGGTGCTGAATAAGATCATACCGATAAACATGGAATACGTCTACATAGCTTTGCTCGTGATAAGGTTTATCATTGATTATAGAACTGTTCTAACACTCGGATACGCTTATGAACTTGCCACAATAATTTTTGCATACATAATTATACGTTATTTCGTAATTGATTTAGGATTCCAGGGCTTTACAAAAACTGTGAAAATTAAAGATCTTAAGCCAGAAATGTGTCTTGCGGAAGGTATATGTAAAACTGGAAACAAAGAAGCCGAATATGAAAAGAAAAGAATAATGTTTTTGAGTACAATTCAGGCAATGTCAGAAAGAGGAAAAGCAAAATTCATACATGAAACATCATTTGATGGTTTAACCAGAAAGGATGTTGGGAAAATCAAGAAATTAAGAAAAGACGGAAAAATCCTTTTTGATGAAATAATGATACATACCACAACACCGTTTGCGTTCTTCCTTTTCATAGGAATTTTATTAACAATTTTGCTGCAGACAAATTTCATTACTTATATAAAAACCATAATTTAATCAATAGCGTGAAAAGTAAATGTTTTAAAGGTTGATATTAATTAATAGACACGTGATTTCATGGTAAAAAAAGATGTAAAAAAACAAGGCATTAACAACATTGAATTTAACAAAGAAGGCAATTTTATAATAGCATCATTAAATCCTAAAATTTACCCATTAGAAGTTATATATTCCGCAGTTTATGTTTTTCTCGATAAGGCATATGTAATAATTGACGGTGATCCAGACAATGAAATTTTTGTTCAACTAAAAGCAAAAAACAGCAAAGAAGATATGGAAAAGCTTGGCATGGAATTCAATAACGAACTTGTAAATTATGCAGTTTATGTTGTGCAGGCAATCAGAAACCAGCCACTGAGAAAAGCCGTCATAGAAAGAGCATTATTAACAAACACTTCTGGAAATGAATATTGCACAGACTGTGGATGTAAGCTGGAATATTGCAAAGATTGTGATGTCACATATTGTCCTTCATGTAGTCTTGATCATGAAAATGAAACTGCACATGAAATGAAAGAAGAAGATTATATTGTCGACGACCCGCTAAACATAGCCAAGCCATGGACACCACCAAAGGAGGCGGGGGATGAAAAACCTAAAAATAAAAAAAAGTGATAACAAGGCAGAAATAACATTGAATCCTTTACTGTATCCATTACCGTCACTTGAAAAAACGGCTTCTGTGTTTGAAAAGTTTTTAGATATTGAAATAACGAAAGCGGGCCGGGATCACATGGTTATATTGAGACTCAAAAATAAAGAAGACGACATAGAAAAATTAACATACGAATTCATGAATTACACATTTTCTGAAGTCAAAAAAGAAGGTGTAGGTAATGTCTGAAAATATTGACGAATATATGGTGAGTCAGTACAGAATACACAAATTCGATGAAAATCACATATTGGTAACAGTAGATAATGGAGCATGGGTTGTTCTAGACAATAAAGAATATGAACTATTCAGATTGAACAGAATTTCTGAAGATAAAAAACTGTATGACAAACTCTACGAGAAGGGAATAATAATTACAAAATCAAATATAGATCAGATAGTTGAAGATTACAGGGAAAGATACTGGTTTTTATTCGAAGGACCTACTCTTCACATAATGGTACCCACATTCCGTTGCAATATGAAATGTGCATACTGCCACTCATTCTCAAAACCACCTGATGCAAAGGGATGGGACATGGACAACGACACAGCAAAAGCAGTTGTTGATTTCATGTTCAAAACACCTGCAAGAGGTCTTACAATTGAATTTCAGGGTGGAGATTGTTCATTAAATTTCAATGCAGTTGAATATGCGATTAATTATGCAAGAGAGCTTGCGAAAAAACAAAATAAAAGTGTCAACTTTTCAATCGTGACAAACCTCACGAACGTAGATGACGATTTCATAAAGTTTTTGAAAAACAACATACCAATCGGACTTTGTACATCACTCGATGGTCCAAAAGAAGTGCATGATAAAAACAGAAAATATTTTGGAGGGAAAGGTACATATGATGATGTCACATCCTCAATTAAAAAAATACAAGAAGAGATGAAAGGTTATGATTTCAGATTCCACGCACTTACCACAATTACAAAACACTCTTTACCGTATTGGAAAGAAATAATAGACGAATACCGAAAATTTGGATTTAAGAGTATATGGCTCAGATATCTAAATGAGATAGGGTTTGCAAAGCAATCATGGAAAGAAATAGGCTATACCGCAGAAGAATATGTTGATTTTTGGAAAAAATCATTTGAATATATATTGAAGCTGAACAAAGAAAAAATTCCAATGAGTGAAGGGTGGGCACGTCTCATATCATCAGTCATTTTAAATAAGAAAAGTTCAAACAATGTCGATTTCAGATCACCTTGCGGTGCCGGTATAGGTCAACTGCTTTACAATCACAAAGGTGATATTTACACATGTGATGAAGCAAAGGTCGATGACATTTTCAAGCTTGGAAATGTTAAAACGAGCAGTTATAAAGAAGTTTTATCATCTCCGACAGTAACATCGATAATAGACATATCATCAAAATTCCCGACAATGTGTGATGCATCACCGTGGTTCCCGTACTCATCAATCTGCCCTGTCAACGTATACAAATCACATGGCAATATAATTCCAGACACGGTAAACGACCTGAGAATTAAAATACAATATGAAATGATAAAAAAGATATTCGAAAAGATAATATTCAACAAAGAAGAGGGTAAAATACTGAAAAAATGGGCAGGTACATGTTAAATATTATAAATTTAATCACGAAATAAATAAGAATGAAACAAATGCAACTACCAATTAACCGCCGATCGGGTATTATTTTTATTATATTGATAGTAACACTTGTTGTTGCGTTCACCGTGAGAACAGAGATATCAGGATTCATTGTAGGAGAAAATCAATTACGTGAAACTGCGGTGGTAAATTTTAGGACATCGTTGGAAACAAAAGGAGCAGATTACATCAAAAACGAGGTGTTCAAAGGTTTTTCTGATACCGAAGAACAAAGATTAATAATCAAAACCAAAAAACGCATAGAAGAAACTGGAATCGATGAACAATTATATAAAAATGGCAAGGCATTCAAAAAACACATTTCTGGAAACATGAAAATGGATGACATTCTCGATATCGTCAACAATTTTGGTGATGAGATAGAATCCATACAGGTAGATCACCAACTGGTCCCTATGCTGGAAAATGCAGTTCCCAAGATAAGGGCAGATTTAGTATGGAACGAGGGATTTGGGGGAGATGGACAAACCGTATGTGTTATAGATACTGGAATCGATTACAATCATCCTAATCTTCAAGATAAATACATAGGTGGTTACGATTTTGTTAACAACGATGACGATCCGATGGACGATAACGGTCACGGCACTTATATCGCAGGTTTAATTGCAGGAACTGCACCAGGTGCAAAAATCGTTACTGTGAAGGCGTTGAGAAATGACGGAGTTGGTTATGAATCTGATATAATCGCCGCAATAAATTACTGCGTGGATAATAAGGATTTATACGGGATATCTGTAATAGCAATGGCTCTTGGAGGAGGAAGTTTTGATGGATACTGTGATGCTGTTTTTGTTACAAGCGAGGCTAATTACGCCACTACGCAAGGAATATTTGTAGTAGCAGCATCCGGAAACAGTGGAACTGCCAATCTTACTGCGCCTGCATGCGGAACAAACGTAACATCAATCGGTGCAACAAATATTAACGATACAATATACTGTGCAACAAGCATAAATCCGCTGCTCGACCTCTTGGCCCCAGGTGTTGGTATAACATCGACAAGTCTTGGCGGAGGAACTGAAACAAAAAGTGGAACATCAGTTTCAACTGGCATCGCTGCCGGTGCAGCCGCACTTATACTTCAGAACGAGCCATTGTCTCCGATGGAACTTGAATACAAGTTCAGGTCCACAGGACTGTTAATAGGGAAAAACTTGGTACATTATCCGAGAATCGATGTGTACAACGCATTCATCAATAACATCACAAATACCCCGAGTGAACAGATAGGAGAACAAAATGATGGGGACATATGGATAGAATACAAACCGTCTGCTGGTGAATGTGATTGTGAAGAAGGGGGCCACTATCCGGGAGGTTGTCCTGGCGGTCAATATTGTTCAAATAGCGACTGTCAACTGTTTGAAGGCAATATGGGACTTTGCTTGGGATGTTTTGGTGCCGGTGCTGCATGTACTGGTAGTGCAGACGACTATAAATGCTGCACTCGGTCATGCGAATACGACTAAATTGTATAAAATCGGAATATCGCATTTTTTAATTCAAACAAAAATAGACAAGTATGGAAAAACTTAACATATGCATGATAAGCAAATATCCTCCACATAAAGGAGGGACTGCAGGCATAAATTATTGGTTTGCAAGAACTCTCGGGGAAATGGGACATAAAATACACATAGTCACTGATTTACCTGAAAGTGAAAATTATATTAAATACTTAGATAAGGATTTGATAGAAGGATATGAGCCGAAAAACGTAAAGGTACATTCTCATAAACCGACTTTAAATCTCCCTGTAAAATCAAAAATATCAACACTTGCAAACACTGCCATGAATGTAATTGATGAAAACGATATCGATGTCATAGATACAAAATATTTCATTCCATACGGTGTTGCAGGTTTTTTATCAAAACTTGTCACAGGAAAACCTCTTGTCACAAGACACGGGGGAAGCGATATAACATATCTTTTGAAAAGTCCACTATATAACAAACTTCTCGTAAATATGCTGAAAAATAGTGATAAGTTAATACTGGATCCTACTAAGATGGATGATATTTTACGTCTGGGTATAAGAAAAGCTAAAATAGAATGTAAAAGCGACTTTGGAATGAATATAGGAAATGTGAACACCAGAAAAACAAAAGATGTTCTTAAGAGATTCGATATAGACCAGAAATCGCCTATAATAGGGTGTTTTGGTAAGATATCTGCTTGTAAAGGTGTACCAGAACTTTTGAATGCGTTGTCAAAAATAAAGGATGATTTTACCATACTACTTTTACCTGAAGATGACAAAGAACACATAAATCGTCTTGTATCTAAATTTGGTCTTAGTAAAAAGACCAAAATTCTCAATTATCAGTCACCGTGGATAATGCCTTATCTATATAATTCACTGACAGCATTAATTGCAACAGAGGTCGATTTCCCTGTAAAAATGCACACACCATTAACAGCATATGAATCTTTTTATTTTGGGAAATGTACTGTGATAAGCAAAGAAACATATCAAAAACCACAATTCAGAAAAATGGAAGATGAAAAAAATGTTGTTGTTGTCGAACCTAAGGATACTGCTAATTATACAAAGAAACTTGAATGGATTCTAAAAAACCCAAAACATGCAAAACGTATAGGGGAAAATGCCAGAAAGCTTCAAGATCCATCAATAGGTATAAAAAATGCTGAAAGGATGGCAAAAATCTACAGAGAAGTAGCTAACTTCTGAAAATTTCTATTATTTTTATTTCTACTGACACGTCCAACAACTTCCGTGGCTGGCATGAGATGAATGGCTGGCATGAGATGCGTGGCTAGCGTGGGAACCGTGAGATGAATGACTGGAATGAGATGCGTGGGAACCGTGGGATGAATGACTGGAATGAGATGCGTGGGACGCGTGGGAACCGTGGGATGTGTGAGATGCGTGGCTGGCATGAGATGCGTGGGAACCGTGGGATGTGTGAGATGCGTGGGACGCG
>DAOWAL010000122.1 GCA_030634615.1 Candidatus Aenigmatarchaeota archaeon
GAATAGCATACTTGATATTTACAATATAATAAAAGGGTCACCTTCGCCTAAGGAAATTGATCTGTTTAAATCGAAAAATAGTAACAAAGAAGCACTTCATATATTCACCGATTTCGAAAATGATGCAATGAAATCATATCTCGAAGGCCAAGAATTTGAAGTAACTGAACATTAATGGTTTATTTTTTGTCAACTGGTGTTTTCCTGAACTCTACCCTTTTCTTATACTTCTTTTTGTACTTCTTCTTTCGCTTGCTTTCAAAGAATTCTTTCTTTTCCTGTTCACTCATGTTATGACCTAATTACTGATTTGATTCACTGAATTAAAAACTAAGAACACTACCCTAATTTATCCTTTTGCAGGTAATTTATTGTCATGGGGGTTTTATTGGGACATCGCTTAGTAATAGCTGTATTACTACTTGTATCAATCTTTTCTCTTTATTCTGCGTTTGGCCATTCTCCTGTCAACTACACTGGAAATATAGTTTCTGATACTGATTTTGAAGACGGTCTTGTCTATCTTTACCCTGATCAGAGATGCACGGAAGAAAATACCGGCACAAACGAATGCAAAGAAGTCATTGGAATATACGATGAAAAGATTGAGAAACTTGAAAACGATGTTGATGTACTAAATGAAAAAATAAGTATTTTTCTAAAAGAAAGCTGTAAAATAAATTCCGCTGAAAGTAACAGCAATGATTTTTCCAGAATGGTTGATTCTGAAAGTGTCAGGGATTTCTCAGTATTTGTCTTGTCAAAATCATCGAGTGATCCGGTAACAGCAATCTATGATTATGTACGCAGCAGTATAAGGTTCGTGGATGATCCTGGTAGTGAATATATGGCATTACCGTGTGAGACAATTCTGGCAGGCGGGGGAGACTGCGAAGACCACGCAATACTGCTCGCTTCAATGCTGGAATCTGTCGGTATTGATGCTGTAATTCTATCCATTCCGAATGAGCATACCATGGTTGGTGTTGTTTCTGATAACATAGACGGATTATGTGAAAGATTTTTGCACATGCCTTACAAAGGAAAAGATATTGTAATCGCAGACACGACATTTAGTAACTGTATAGGTAAGGTCAGCGAAGAATACGTGGAATATGACGGAGACGAATGGGACTGGAAAAAGAACCCTGTTTTTATCGATGTTTAATTTAACAGGAAATTATGTTTGCCTTTTCTTCTGCTGTTAACTCAAGGCCATCTGTTGCATTTTTCTGGTTCGCTGCGATTATTTTCAGATAAGGCAAGTATCCGTTTTTTACAGTTTTCAGAGAACTGTGAGTGTAAGGAATTAATTTTTCATAAATGCTTTTCATTTTGATGTTTTTGAATTTCATTCTTGCAAGCATCATAAATCTCATTGGAGGCTTGTAAACTGTGATGTCGCTGCACGCATCTCCTGCAAGAGAGATTCCTGAAAGCATATCTATCATAAAAAGTTTGAATCTCCAGTTCTGATCACTCCGTACCCTTTGCCTGAAAAGATCAGCTTTTGATAATATATCATATGCCTTTGCAAGAGTATCCGGATTCCTGAATTCATAGTGTAAATTGTTTTCAACCCACCAGAATATTTCGTCAGGATCTTTGTTACAGTCCTGTATAACTTTTTTAGTGGCATTGATATTTTTTGAACGGAATATTGTTGGTAATATTGTAAACAAATCAACTCCCCTTTCCCTGAAACCAAGCGATTCAAAATCCTTTTCAGTGAGTTTGGTTTTGCCTTCAGAAAGCATTTGCAAATCCGTTATTGCCGAACGAATGTCCCCGGAAGACCACCTGGAAAGATTCTTAATAACACTCTCTTCGACCTTTATGCCCTCTTTTTTGCATATTTCATGCAGGTGTTTTTCAATTGATTTTGTTTCCACTTTAGTCAACTTTACAATCTTTGAACTCTTTCGCAGAGCCTTTAATTTTGGAATGTAAGCATCGTTGGCGGTTAATATTATAGGGAATTTCGAGCCCTTTATTATCTTGATTATTGCATTTGCACCGCCGCGGTCACCTGATGACAACCCGTCAATCTCATCAATAAGAATGATTTTCCCTGAATGGAACAGTGTTGTGTTTTTCGAGGTTTCCGTAAGACTTTCTTCAATTGCCTCGGAATTTCTTTTGTCAGAAGCATTCATTTGAGAAAGCATCCACTTCTTCTCTTTGGCAAGAACTTCAGCAATGAGTGTTTTACCCGTTCCCGGAGGGCCACATAGAAGCAATGCTTTGCCCGGTTTCCATGTTTCGACCCATCTAAGTGACTCTGATACAGCTATTCCCTGGCTTAATATACCACTCAATTTCTCCGGTCTGTACTTATTTGTCCACAGTTCCATGCTAATCATATGTTTACTGGAATTAAAAAGTTGCTTAAATCGAGTACAGTGTGTTTTTTTAAAGATTATTTTCAATTTGTAAACATATAGGAGGTATGAAAATGGTACATATATTTAAATCGACTATGAAACCCATTAACGTGAATGGGCCAGATTTTGATTACAAGCTTATTAGTCCACATATGTTCGAAGTGTACAACAAGAAAGGAGAATTTCAATATCAATCTTGTCTTCATTCTGATATTAAAGATTATCCAACTCGTTCAGAAATTGTACAAATTCAACTAGAAATAAAAAATAAAGAGTCTGGTAATTAATCTCCAAGAACTTTTAAGGATTTATATTTAATTATTTCTAGTGTTAACTATGTCATCGCTTAAGTTTTACAATACCTTGACGAGAAGGAAGGATGAATTCACTCCGATTAAGAAAAACGAGGTCAGCATATACTCCTGCGGTCCTACTGTTTACGGTCATCCACATATTGGAAATTTAAGGGCTTTTGTGTTTTACGATCTTCTCAGGCGTTATCTCAAGTACAAAGGATTTAGCATTAAACACGTTATGAACATAACCGATGTTGATGACAAGACAATCAAAAACTCTGCCAAGGAAAGACTAACGCTTAAGGAGTTCACTGAAAAATACACAAAATTGTTTTTTGCGGACTTGAAAACTATGGGAATTGAAAAGTTTGAGATGTACCCCCGTGCAACAGACTGCATCGATGAGATGGTGAGAATTATCAAAATACTCATTGCAAAGGGAATTGCGTACAAGGGTAAAGATAAATCGATTTACTTCAATGTTGCAAAATTCCATGATTACGGGAAACTTTCAAAACTTGACATTAAAAATCTAAA
>DAOWAL010000008.1 GCA_030634615.1 Candidatus Aenigmatarchaeota archaeon
ACAGGGTATATCTTCTGAAGATCTCAGCCAAATTACTGGGATTCATTCTGCAAATGTAAGAAAGTTAATTTCAAAGAGAAAGGTGAGGAGTTGATAGAATGGAAGGTAATGAAGAAGTTTTGAAAAGACTTGATGCGATAATAGCACTCTTAGCCACGCAAGACCAGGAAGATAAAAAATAGCCGAGGTGCTTAGAGGGTTAAATTATACGTATAAAGAAATTAGTGGTTTAACTGGCATTCCTGAAGGAACATTAAGACGACGTGAGCATGAAAAAAGGAAAAAGTGAGGTTTATTTTATGGGCGACGAGAATAAAGAAATTTTTCTTAAGGTCGATAAATTGCTTGATAAAGTAGAAGCTTTAGATGGAAAGATGAATTGGGTGATAAGAGGTCAGACTGAAAAAACTAAACCAATGATTATAGATTTTTTTAAAAGGAATAAAAGAGTTGCAGTTACATATATTTTGATCGATGGCCAAAAGTCAACAAGTGATATCGCAAAAGAATTGAAAGTTTCTCAAGCTGCTATAACACAACATTGTACCAAATTACTTATGAAAGGACTAATACAACCTACGAACAAAGTGGGTGTTTACAAGAAAGATAAAATAGAAAAAATACTTCATATACAAGCTATGGTAGAGAGGGAAGTAATAGAATGAGTAATTTATCCAAAATTGCAGATTATTTTAAAAATAAAGATATTTATTACGATGAAGATGTTGTTCTTAAAATATCTAAAGTGATCGAAAAGGACACGAATATTAATACAAAAGAATTAGAGAGTAAATTAAATTCTATAAGAACCGATTTTTTCAGAATAAATAAGATGAATAAAAAACAAGTAGCGAAAGATTTAGTAAATTTATTAAATACGGATTTTGAAGAACGAAAAAAACTAGGAATAAATGAAAAAATTATTAATGTTGGTAAGAATTTAATAGAAAAAATGGATGACAGTAAAGATATATTCTACGAAATGAAGAAAATAGTTGAAGCCTTTCTCAAATTTTTTGAACAGAGGTTCTCTTCTATTAGAAATGAAAAACATATACAGGAACTGTTAGATACTTATCTAAATGCTACTTTTAAAGAAAGAGTTTTCACAGTCAAAGAATTGGGATCTGGTGACGGATTTCTCGACATACTACTGATCTATTCAAAAAATGATAGTATATATAAAATTCTTTTTGAGTTGAAAATCTTTTATTCCCCGTCATATTATAAGAAAGGCCTCAAGAGACTCTCTGAATACATGGAAACCGAAAGACTGGATAAATCTTTTTATATAATATGCGATCCTAGAAAGAGTGCGAAATCCGCTGAATATACAAAAAAAACAAAGAGTGGAGAAATATTTGTTTATATTGTCAAGAAAAGGAAAAAATGAATAAAATCTAAAAATAAGGACTTTTTAAACATACCTGGAACAAATGTACTTGTTGCAACAATCCAAGAATCAAAAAAACTTCATAATGGTGAGTATATTTGATTATCTAGGTCAATGAAGTTTGTTATCAATCATTTTTATATCTAATTCCTAAAATAAACACAAGGTTTTTCTATGATGGCGAGACAGACAGCAAAGAAAGTTCGTGCAACTGACATAGTGAACGGTAGTTTTGTGAAAAAAGAAGGCTTTGAGCCAAGTTTTGTTACAACTAAACGCGGTGAGGAAGTATCGAGAGCAAGGGTACTTGGTACTGTTGTCGATACGTTCAAATCAGAAGACGGAAACTTTGCAAGCATTACAGTTGATGACGGAAGTAGTACAATACGTCTTAAAGCATTCAAGGAAACCGAAGTTGTTGATAATCTCAAAGTTGGCGATATTGTCGACTTTGTTGGAAAAGTAAAAGAATACAATGGTGAAATTTACATGATAGCCGAGGTTGCAAAAGTTGTAGATGACCCCAATTTTGAACTACTAAGAAGGCTTGAACTTCTCAAAAAAGAAAAAGCAATGCCTAGTGTTCCTGTTCCTTCACAACCTAAACCAGCACCTGCTCCAGTTCAGTCGGAACCTGCACCTCAGCCAACGCCAGCAGCTCCCGCACCAGCAGAACAACCAGTTCAGGAAACACCCGAACTTGTAAAAGCGTCTCAGATACAACAGGCTCAGTCGCCACCGGAATCCCCTCGGGAAACAAATGATACAACAAATAGCGAAGTGAAGCTCAGTGACAGGGGAGAACTAAAAAAACACATTCTTCAGATAATCGGAGAAAACCAGGACGGTATAGTATACTCTGAAATTGCCGGAAAAGTTAAGGCAAAAGAAACCGATATTGAAAGCGTAATAGATGAACTTCTTAACGAAGGAATCTGCTACGAACCGAGTCCTGGTAAAATCAGAAAGATTTAGGAAACTACTCCTGTGACTGTGCCTACATCTGTGTGAGCATATCCATCTGAGCTGTAGAGTACGATGACATCAATTGAATAACTTGTTCCTCTTGCCAATCCTGAGAATTTTATAGGATAATCAAGAGCTGTGCAGTATGTGTCGATATCTCTTGAACCACCTGGTCCGATTGTCATGTAGTCATTAGTACCCCCCCTACAACCTTCTGTTTCGTAAGTGATTGCAGAACCGCCTTTCAGCTTTGCTGTGATTGATTTCACTGTTACGTCGTTTTCTATCTTATTGTTAGTGAGCCTCATTTCGAAAGTTCCTGTACCGGAGTTGATGTCCCAGTCAGTGGGGACTCCTAATGATGTGAAGCCCGTGGTTGTTCTTCCACTGAATTCTGCAGGGTTGAACATACCTAAAGAAAAAAACATACCAATAAAAACAGGGCTGAAAAAAATCAAAAATGCAACTATAACTATCAAAACAATCCATTTCTTGCTTAATCCATTTTCAGGTTTAGCTTTAACATTTGGTTTTGGAACAGGTGGAGATTTTGCAGCCGATCCTTTCATAGAACTAAATGCTTGTTGGATATCGTTTTCATTCCATCCCTGCTCAAGAAGAGTATCTCTAACTTGTTCTGCAGTATATCCAGAATTTAGCTGATTTTTTACATAATCAAGCAATTGTTGGTCCATTAATTTTTAATTGGATTATTTCCCTTAAATATTTTTTTGAATTTTCATAATCTTTGAATGCGGCATCAACATTTCCGGGTTCTATCCAGATATCCTTTTTCAACTGCGTCTTTTATGAGATTTTCTGCAAATTCCCAGAGTTCTGTTGAACCGTCTTTCATGTGTTTATTTCTTTCTAAAACACGATCAGAAGTTACATTGTGTTCTTTCCACGTCTTGCCCTTTTGTCCATAATTCATGAGAAGAGGCTGGAGTCTGTCCAGACCTGCAGCAAACTTTGCTTCTGGCGTACTTCTGTTTTCAAATTCTTCCCACAATGATCTTATTTCTTTTCCCTGTTCAGGTGGCAAGAGTGAAAATATGCGATCAGCTGCCTTTTCTTCTCTTTCCTTTTTGGTGGAAGCAGCATCTTTGTCATAGCAGAAAGTATCTCCTGCGTCTATTTCCACAAGATCGTGCACTAAAATCATTTTTAGAACCTTTAGGATATCTATGTTTTCATTTGCATACTCGGAAAGAATAACAGCCATTAAAGACAAATGCCATGAATGTTCAGCATCATTTTCCTTTCTGTCGTCGTTTATGATATATGACTGACGAAAAATAGTTTTCAGTTTATCAACTTCTCTAATAAAGTCTATTTGTTTAAGTAATTTCTCGTTTATCATAACTATCTTTTCTTGGTCGCTATCTTAATCCTCTGAAGCGCTGTTATATTTGTAAGAACTGCGAGCAGCACGATTATGTATGTTAGGTACAATGTACTATAATATGCCAAAAGTATGCCTACAAACAGAATTATGAGCCTTTCAGCACGCTCCAGTAATCCACCCTTTATTTCATCAACCGTTAAGTTCTTTTCTTTCGCTGCCGATTTAGCGTATGTTGTCATGAAAGAACCTATGAGATAAAGAACTATCCATGCAGATGCCGAAATGTAAAAATCAGGAAGACCTACAAAAAGTAATCCAAATAGTATTATGCCTTCAACGTACCTGTCCATTATAGTGTCAAAGTAAGCACCCAGTTTAGATACTTTGCCCATTACCCTTGCAACAGATCCGTCAACTAAATCAATGAATGCTGAAACTATAAAGAATAATGCTGCCATTAGAAACTGGTTTTCCATAAGAAAATATACTGCTATAAGTGTTGGTATTATTGTTATGAATGTCCACTGGTTAGGTGAAAGACCAACCTTTGAAAAGACCATTCCTATTTTTAGTGAAAGTCCGGCGAACATATCACGCCTTTTGTAAAGTACCATATATTATCTTTCCCTTTGACCCTTAATAAATTCTTCTACCATGTCCTTTGCAACTGAGTCAGGAAACTGCTGTGGTGGGTGCTTCATGAAGTATGATGATGGTGAAATAAGTGCACCTCCAATTCCTCTGTCTTTAGCTATTTTTGCACACCTCAGGGCATCTATTACAACACCTGCTGAGTTAGGCGAATCTTCAACAGAAAGCCTCAGTTCAAGATTCATTGCAACGTCTCCAAAGTGCCTTCCTTCCATTCTTATGAAACATATTTTGTTGTCTTTTTGCCATGGAACGTAATCACTTGGTCCTACGTGTATGTTTTCATCTTTGAACCTTTTCGCTGCCTGTGATTGCACAGCTTCTGTTTTGGATATTTTCTTGGAATTCAGTCTTTTTCGGTCAAGCATGTTAAGAAAATCTGTGTTACCACCAGTGTTTAACTGGTATGTCCTGTCAACTTTCATACCCCTGTCGCCGAATAGTTTTGTAAGTATCCTGTGCACAATTGTTGCACCTATCTGAGATTTTATGTCATCACCAACGATCGGAACACCGGCATTTTTGAACTTCTTTTCGAGTTCAGGGTTTGATGCTATGAATACCGGCATACAATTAACAACAGCGCAATTCGCTTTCAGTGCACTTTCTGCATATAATTTCGCAGCCTCTTCGCTACCAACGGGCATGTAGCTTACTAATACGTCTGCTTTTGTTTCTTTAAGAATCTTGACAACATCGACCGGTTTAGCGTCAGATACTCTAAATGCTCTGTCTTCCGGGAATTCTTCCATGTGATCCACAACACCGTCAAGCGTTGGTCCTCTTTGTACTTTGATTCCTGTTTTAGGAACATCTTTCTGAAATACTGTTGTGCAGTTAGGTTTTGAAAAAATCGCCTCAGAAACGTCTTTACCGACCTTTCTTGCATCAACATCGAATGCTGCAACAATTTTAATATCATTAATTGCGTATCCACCGAGGACATTATGCATAAGTCCCGGTACTAAATCATGATTGGTTTTAGCGTCCTTGTAATAAAATAATCCCTGTACTAAACTTGAAGCACAGTTTCCTACGCCTGCAATAGCGAGTCTAATTTCTTTGCCCATTGAAATCACTCCTTTAAATGTTTTCCATCTGTGAAATACTTGTCAATAATAGATATTTAAATGTTTTATAGTGGGAAAACAGTTGATATTCATGGAAAAAATACTCCATATCCTATTGTTTATCTGGTCAACAGGAACAAATATGGTTAGAAAAGTATTTCCTGCATATCTGGCAGGGTTTGTTCCCAGCGCCTTTCTGATAAGCCTTGTAACTACTGGTTATAACGTAGGTAAATCACTTTCGATTCCGTGTGGAATAGCATCTGACAAAATGGGAAAAATACAATCATTAATGCTGTCTTTTTTCTTAATTTCAATTGTTGCCCTTCTCATAAGTTTAACAACGAATTTGTTTCACTACGTAATATTGTTCGTTGTAATAGGTATAGTATCGAATTTTTACTACAACGCTAACAATGCTTTGATATCGTTACAGAAAAGAAAAACTGAATCGTTCTTTAAAATGGAAGCATTCTACCAAATAGGCCTTTTCATTGGCCCCATTATTGGCGGATGGGTGGTATCATTTTATAGCATGACCCTTGCTCTCTATGCGTGGGCAATCCTGGGACTTATAGGGTTTGCGATAAGTACAGTTCTTTCTAAAAGAGAACACCTTGAAAAGAAAAGCATTGAAGTGGGGAAGTTTTTCAGAGAACTCAGAAAGAATAATACAAGGTGCTTCTCGTTCTTCCTTGTCGGTTCAATGTTCACAGGACTATTTTTCGGGACAATGAATTTCACAATGCCTCTCTATATAATCGGCTTAGGAATGGAAATTTACCATGTTGGTATTGTAATTGGCGCCGGTGCCGTAATAAGCACAATAGGGACATATCTTCTTGGTTCTGTATTTCAGAAATTTTCCAAAGAAAAATCTTTCATAATAATAATGATTGTGACAGGAATATCATTTTTTGCAATGACATATTCATTTGATATCGTAACACTATCCTTAATCTATGGAATATTTAACATAGCAAGAGCAGGAGGACTTAATATAAGCAGAGCCCTTATAGCAGGAAAAACAACCGAAGGTACAAGAGCAACTTCCATGGCATTTTTAGACATGCTTCATTTTGGCGGAGCTTTCATAGGACCACTTTGTGCTGGTCTGCTAATAGATACAATAAATATCCAGTCAGTATTTCTTTTAATTTTCGGAATATCAATTATTGGTATAGCAATAATTTTGTTCGAAATTTACGTAGGAGGAAAACATGCCACTGAAAAAAATCGAAAAAAATAACACAGTAGATTGCCTTTGGCCATACTTGCTCAGAATATTGAAAGACAGTCCTTCGCATGCGTATGTTCTCCGTAAGGAACTGGAAACAAGATTTGGCTTTAGGGTAGGGAAAATAATATCATATAAAGTTCTGTATTCCCTTACGAGGAAAGGATACGTGACAAAGAAAAAAGACGGCAGAAAGCAGATATATAGCATAACCCCAGAAGGCAGAGAACTTCTCAAGAAAGGAATCAAATTTTATTACGATAGAGCAAAGATACTCGAGTAAAGCTGCACAGAATATATTTAAGTTTAAACTCCAAGACAATTTACATTACATTATATTAAGGGTGATAATATGGTCAAAGGAACATTAAGGCTTAAAGTCGGTCTTGCAGAAATGCTTAAAGGCGGCGTTATAATGGACGTTGTCAATGTTAAACAGGCGAAAATTGCTGAAAAATCAGGAGCAGTCTCAGTAATGGTTTTGGAAAGAGTACCTGCTGATATAAGAAAGGCTGGCGGTGTTTCCCGTATGGCCGACCCAAAAATCATAAAGGCTGTCATGAAGGAAGTTTCTATTCCCGTTATGGCAAAGGTGAGAATTGGCCATTTTGCTGAAGCTCAGATTCTTGAGCATTTAGGTGTTGACTATATTGATGAAAGCGAAGTTCTGACACCAGCTGACCCTGATGATCATATAGATAAATACAAATTCAAAACACCTTTCGTGTGCGGTGCAAGGAATCTTGGTGAAGCTTTAAGAAGAGTTTCTGAAGGAGCTGCTCTCATCAGAACCAAGGGTGAACCCGGCACAGGTGATATAATTGAAGCTGTAAGGCATATGAAACTTATCAATTCACAGATAGCTTACTTAAAGACTCTGAACGCTTCTCAACTAAGAAAAGAAGCTGATGAAATGAGAGTTTCTAATGATGTTGTTAAAATGGTTATAAAATCAGGAAAGATTCCTGTACCCAACTTTGCCGCAGGTGGTATAGCTACACCCGCAGACGCCTCTTTAATGATGCAGCTCGGTGCTGAATCGGTTTTTGTAGGTTCAGGTATATTCAAATCACTTAACCCTCTTAGAAGAGCAAGAGCGGTTGTTGACGCTGTAACATACTTTGACAAGGCAGATGTTGTTTCTAAAGTATCAACTGGCCTCGGAGAAGGAATGAAAGGCATAGATTTTGCAACAATGGAACAAAAGGATTTCATGCAGACAAGGAGCAGTTAGAGCATGATAATCGGCATTTTAGGCCTTCAGGGCGATTTTTCAGCTCATAAAAAAATACTCGAAAAACTGGGTACAGAAACTCTAATTGTCAGAACAGCAGAAGACTTAGAAAAGTGTGACGGCCTAATAATACCTGGTGGTGAGAGTACGACAATGAATCGCCTTCTTGACAGGTACAAACTCAAGCCAGCTGTTAGAAAATTCCACAAAAAAGGAAAACCCATTTTCGGAACATGTGCCGGAATGATACTAATTTCAAAGAAAATAGAGAGCCACCCAAAGCAGTTCAGTTTCAATTTCATTGACATAGAAGTCAACAGAAATGCGTACGGTAGGCAAATAGACAGCTTTGAAGAAGATATAGATATCCCATTTCTTGGTAAAAAACCCTACAGATTAGTCTTCATCAGGGCCCCCAAGATATCAAAGCTTGGAAAAGGTGTGGAATCGCTTGTCAAACACAACGGAGATCACATAATAGTAAGACAAGACAACGTCCTGGCAGGATCATTCCATCCAGAAATGACCGCTGACACGAGAATGCATGAATACTTCCTGAAAATGACCAAAGAATCACTGAAAATTTAATATATAAAGATATCGGCATCCCGTTTAAGACTGCTGATTACGTTATTTTTGGGTTGTTGGGGATAAATGTTTTTGAAAGTTCATATTATCGCGTATTTTTCACGCACTTCCCTATAAAAAAACTCGAGGAGTTCTTGACAGGGATTGCCAAATTCGGGGATTGGTGTTAGTATGTATCCTTTCTTTCTCATGCCTCCAAGAAATTTGTCCTTTTCAACCCTTGCCAATTCCCATGCGCAGTTTTCAGTAATTGCCAGTTTCATATTTCATAATTCGTAAAAAAGATTTAAAAAGTATCGTTTAACCGTCTAAGACTGCTGGTTACGAGTTTCTATTAACCCAATTGAGATAAATGTCTTTGGAATAGTAATCGTTTATTAAATTATTTTAGAGTAATTTCATTACAATGACTAATTCAAATTTTTACGGCAAAGAAAAGATTATTGAAAAACTGAATGATGACATCACCAGAATCGGAGATTGTAAAAGATATGACCTGAATACGAGACAATACGAGTGCGAAAAGGACAATGAAGGGTCTTCTGCTCAAGTAAGGGTCATAAACGGGTTTCGTTCAATTATAGACCATTGTCTTGATTTCGGCAAAAACAATGAAATACCTGTAGAAGAAATTGGAAAACTAAATAACATAATTGATAAGTCACTTGTAAATGCAGTTTTTTATTGCGGAATGAGAGCATACGAAGAGGAAAGTGTAGAAAATAAGCTTATCTTTTTGGATTACATGTTCGGTTTAAGAGAAGTGCATAATCTTGCTATCGGGCTTTATGCAAAAGATGGTAACAATCCTGTACTTACTTCTCCTGTCATTTCGGGATTGCTAAAAAAATTTTCATCAGACTCTTATGTGTTTATAGGCGGAGGAAATCAGCAGAACATTCCACAGAAATATACTCCATTAAAAATACTTGAAAATGACATACGGGAACTAAAAGATTTGTGGGGAATTTCTTAAAAAGCGTAAGAATTCGTTTAAAGCCAACTATTACGTTATTTTTGGGTTGTTGGGGATAAATGTATTTTGAAAAAGATTTAAAATCTACCCATAAATTTATATAATGAAATCTAAACTGGTAAGGGATAAGATTCCCGATATTATTCAAAATAAGGGGAAAGTTCCAATTACGCATCTTGCATCTGATAACGAATATCTTGAAAAACTTAAAGACAAATTAGTCGAAGAGGTAGATGAATTTCTCGAATCTAGTGATAAAGAAGAACTTGCAGACATACTTGAAGTAATCCACGCGATTTGTTATTATTTTAATATTGATAATCAAGATTTGGAATTTCTTAGAAAGAAGAAATCCGAACAAAGAGGCGGATTTTCTAATAGAATAATACTTGATGAAGTCAAATAGTTTTTTGTATAATTTTTCTAAAGCCAACTATTACGTTATTTTTTGGGTTGGTGGGGATGAATGTGTTTAGCCGGAGATAAATCATCCTCTCCCATGTACGAATTTACCCCCAGAGGTTGCTGGTCTATTGTAAAGATTTATCGAACCGTATCCATTCGTTTTTTCTATCAGAATCGGGTCATTAGTTGAAATAAATATTTGTAGATTTTTCCCATATTTATCAAGTGTTTTGGCAATCTTATCTCTGAACCAATATAAGTTGTCATAATCTAAAAACACAGTCGGTTCGTCGAAAAAGAGCGTCATTCTAGCATCTTCTGGGACATTCAATCCCATAGCTTTTGGGTCATCTTTCTGAATAAATTCACCATCTTCATCGACACGGCAATAACCAAGAAATGGTTCTAAAGTGTAGAAAATTGGAATTTTTCTTTCATCGAAAAAAGCATCGACACGTTCAAATCCTTCCTTTAAAGTACGTTTTGCATATATACCGTTGCTTTTAGAAAAACCTACGCGAGCATCATTGGGGCTAAAATCACCATAATTAATTCCATTCATCCGTCCACTTTCAGATAGACGCGTACCATGTATTTGATTTCCCCATGAAGTTAGAATTATATCATTGTAAACAGGTCCCCCGTCAGAAATATCTAGTTTTGCATAACCACAATGATTGATGTCTGTGTCTTCGGATAACACTTCTCTGGCTTGAGATAATACTTCTCTGGCACCATCTATATCGAATATTTTATCGAAATCAATTTTCCCGAATCTTGGCTCATTTTTTAATGTTTCTATCCCTTTGAATTGTATTCTGTTATATTTTCCCCCGCTTCCAGTTTTATATTTTTCGTCTATTCTATAATTTTTAACATTATCGTCTATTTTTTTTGACATAGCATCTAATCCGTAAAATTTCCACCATTTAGAAACTCCGTTCCTATCAAAATATCTTTTAAAATCGTTTGCTGTATAAACCATTCTCAAAAAACCTGTTTTACCTGAACCGTTAGGTCCCACAATCAAAACTAAACCCGAATCTGTAGATACCTTATGTCCTTTAGGAAAAGCTTTATGAAGTTCTTTACTCTGATGTAGTGTGTTGATAATTTCGGCACTTTTTACAATTCCGACATCCTTTATCGTCTCATCGTCTGGATTCAAATCATCACCTATTATTAGTATTACTGTATAGTGGTTATTTAAATGATTTATTTCAGACCATCGACAACGTTCCAATAATCGAAAAGATATCGGAAATCCGTTTAAGACTACCAAATTCTAATTCTGCGAACGGCCCCATTCAGCTATTTTTTTAGTAGGAAAAATTATAGACTTCTCTCCATCTTCATATCTTTCTAAAAACCCCGCAGTGATTGTACCTTTGATGTGTCCTGTTATTCTATTGTCGATTTCATCTTCCGGGATACCTACAAAAAATCCAGCCATTCCTGCGTAATATATAAAGTATGGTAATGATAATTTACAGTCTTCTGTCGGATAACCCGCACCTTCGGATTTAGACCACATTTGGGCGATTTCTTCATCTGGTAGCTTTTTCATATTCAACCTGAGTTCTCTATCTAGTTGCCTTGTAGTCTGATTTCTGTAAATTGCACTAAAAGCAGTTTTTTCATTTAGCGCTATTTTTTCAAATTCTACCATTCTTGTAGCATCAGTTACGTAAGTAGTCCATTTATTTGACATATTTTCACTATTTATCACTTTAATATAGTAAAATATATAAAAGCATCGTTTATCCGTTTAAGACTGCTGGTTACGATTTTCTATTGGGTCGGTGGGGAGAAATGTATTTTGAATAATATTCAGTTTCTTTTGGCAACTTTTACACAGAAATGGTAACAAGTTTATAAATAGTGTAATTATATAATAGTAATGAATTATCAAACAAATAACCAAGACAGTAAACTTGGTATAGGAATAGCTGAAACTATCATAGGTACCGGTTCTATCCCTTTTCTATATGGACACATCGATGCATTCTCAAATTATTTAGCAAAAGAGTGCGACAGTTTTTTAAATGCACCAGATTTGATTAATGCTGGCATATTGACTCTTGCCGTTTCATTTGCTGGTCCAGGAATTTACAATTTGTCACAATGGGGAATAGATAAATTCAAGAAAAGAAAACTGGACATCGAACCATCCGTTTAAAGTCAACTATTACGTTATTTTTTGGTTAGTGGGGATAAATGTTTTTGAGATATTTGAAACATTTAATACTTACTTTCGTTAATCAAATCATGGGTTTTTTGCTAACTTCTTCAAAAATAAAGAACTATAATGAAGATGTTTGTAACGGCAACCCATATGGTTGTCTCTATAGGATAAGCTTAATGAAACCTGATGGCATATTTCGCAAAAGAATCAAAAAGAAATATGGCATCGAAAGTGAATAGGCTCGATATATATCGATTTTCTCTATTTTGTGCTAATAAATTTATTATTAAATGGATGGGAAAACAACAAATATTATATTAAAAGATTAAATATCCCCAAATACTTTTGGAGGTGATAATGGATTTTCTAGAGTAGTAACTTGAGATTTTACCGGTTCAAGAGATCTAGGATCTTCATCAACAGACTTTTGAAGATAATCTTTTACTTTGTTAGAGCTATCTTTAGTTGTTTCAGTACGGATATATTCACATAATTCTGCTCCTGACCGAATTCCTTTTCTGCGTAATTCACCAAATTGGCTTACAACCAGATCCAGTATTTCTTCTTGATACAGAGCTTTTGCAACTCGACCAGCAGAAGGTAACTCAGCAATTGCTACGGGCTTATCATAACCTTTAGGGACCCAAATTTTTCCACTTCCTGCATAAAATAATCCTGGCACATCACGCTCTCCTCCACGGATTTTCTCACCAGATTCAAGAATGACATCCTTTGGAACAAAAGCAAGATCATAATCCCCCCCTTCTGTTTCGTTCATTAATCGTAGTTGTTCAGAATCAAGAAATGTGATTGCTACATTTCCGTTTACACCCGATTGATTCAATGCCAATTCAGCGTAAGCACATCCGTAACTTGCGATAAGATTATATACCACATCAGTATCTTCCATTTCACCAAAAATAACAGGTACAACTGCATCTTCACCAAATTTCCTTATTAATTGTCCTGGAACTGGATTAGAACCAAATCCTAGAACTGCATACCTTTCTCCCAGGGGGGCCTTTTTTTTAGATTTAAGATAATCATCAATTCGTTGCGTATTACCTTCATTGTCAATTAAGGCTCTTCCTGCATACGTTGATCCTGATCCTCCTTTTTCTGGAGTATCATATAGGATAGGATGGATGTATTCACCATCAAGAATAAAGCTACCATCAGGTCTTGATCCCGGATATTTTAGAGGTTCATCTATAGGAGAAACATAATTTTTTGCTAGTCCGATTGTATTTTTTCCCATTTTAACCAATCCAAGATCACATTGAAAGACATTATTTAATAGCTTCTTTGATGCAATTGTCTATAAAATATTATTGATTTTAGAATATAAAAAGGTATCGTTTAGTTATTACTGATAAATAGTTACGGAAGCCCGTTTAAAGCCAGCGATTACGTTATTTTTGGTTCGTGGGGATAAATGTGTTTATCGGTAATTCGGCTTCGAATTGTTTATAAATTAATTTGAGAAATAATATAATATGAGATTTAAAGAATTGTTAAAACCTACAAAAAAGAAGATTTTGTTAACTATAATGGTGTTCTTATTAATTAGGTTAATAATTGTTTTCCCCCCAGTATTCTATGTCGCACAAAGTACCTCGATGTCACCTGCTATTAACAGGGGTGACATCATTTTCGTTTCGTATATTGATTTTAGCGACGTTGAAGTCGGAGATATTGTACTAGTTGATATGGCTGAGTATAACCGAATAATGCTGTATTCGAGAGTTGTTTCAATTGACGATAATACGTTCGATACTAGAGGTGATGCTAACGCTGGTCAACACGCATTTGAGAAAAATATACCTTCTGATAAAATACGTGGTGTAATAACAGGTTCGATTCCGATGATTGGGTTTTTGGAGATATATCACATTAGTTCGATAATTTTAGCGTTGTTAATTTATCTGATTTTTTCACTGTTTTTCATAAAATCGAAGCCGGACCACGTTTAAAGCCAGCGATTACGATTGTTTCTTGGTGGGATAAAATTAAAATTTCTTAAACTCTAATTTCTTTTCTAACTTTATTCATGTAGAAAAAACATGCAGCTATCAGTATACCGAATAGTACAAACCCTGCTATATGTAAGTATGGCAGTTCCGGAATAACGTTAGCAACAATTGGCGCGGCATCCTCAGCTACCAATTCAATAGATTTCATGAGATCGTTTCCCCTTTCTCCAAATGTTTGAGTTGCTGACATTACGCTTGAACCGAATGCATTTTTCATTAGATCAATTCCAGTATAAACAATGCCGACAGCCGAAAGTCCTAAAAGTATCCATATTCTCTTATCTTCTGAATGAAGGATATCCTTTCCCTTCTTTGTTAGTTCGTAGTATTTCCATTTGTGTCCGTCATCTATCTGAACGATGAGGTTCACGGAAACAAGATTATCGAGATGCTCTTTGATAGTTGATACGCTCATTCCAAGGTATCTGGAAAGCTCACTAAGCGTTTTTCTACGTTTATCAAGCGATTTGAGAATATCAATACGTGTTCCTTACGCAAGTGTCTTGAATACCTTCTTGTCAAGCGTTAGCTTTTCATCTTCCATAACTAGTTTTTGTAGAGATTGCTTTAATATGGTTTGTTTTTGTTTCGGTACGGGCCGAAAGATGTTATAATTAATGTAATATTTATATAATACGTATTCTATATATATACATATATATAATTATATAATATTATATAAATTGGTGAATCTAAATGCAAAAATTAGAAGTTATCCATTATCCGAATTTGAAAACCGTATTAATGGTAGAAGAAGTTCTAAAAAACGCTAATAACTTAATGACAAGAGAGCAGTTAAAGAAAAAACTACCTACAAAAATAATGCATCAAACACTAAATGTCATATTAGAATATTTGGAGGAAAGTGGAAAAATAATAGATGGTAGAAAAGGCATATTGTGGGTACACAACACTAGTCAAAAGCTTGATAAAGCAATTGAAGAAGGAGTGGAATTGTAATGTTTAAAGGAAAACCTGTAAAGGTAATTATCACGGGAGAAGCTAGAGAAGAATTTGAAGATTTAAATAAAGTTGTAGGTGAAGAAATTTCAAAAGGAATTACAAAAAGTGACCATCAGATATTACTCAACTCTATAAAACAAAAAATTGATTTTTGAAAGATAATCCAGAATATGGCATTCACATACCAAAAAATAGAATCCCGAAGGAATATATCAAAAATTATGATGTAAACAACTTATGGAAAGTTAATCTTTCAGGTGCTTGGAGAATGATTTATACTATAAGAGGCAGCAAAATTGAAATTATTTCTTTAATATTGGACATAATAAATCATAGAGATTACGAAAATAAATTTAAATACAAGAAAAGTTAGTTTTAGTAGTTTATCTCGATTCCAAAAATAGGACTAGTCATACTTGGTCTGTAGTATCATGTACCTGAACTGATCTGTTATCTTTTTCAGGGGCTTTTCGTGACGTTCAAGGAACTTTTGATAATTATCTATACCGAAAAACTGAACACCATGATCTTTTAGTAATTTTATCACCTCTTCTGCTCTGTATGCCTTTTGTTCCAGTGTTATTCCCTTTACTTTGAAAAAATTGTAAAGAACTTTGAGTTCTGGCTGGGTATAGAAAAGTACTGCTTTATTATCGTTTATTCCCATGAGTTCTGTTATTGTGCTGTTTCTCTTTATCATAAGGTTGTTCTTTTCTGCTACTTTTTTGAGAACTTCAAAATCAATTGTAAATTCGCTGTGTCCGTAAACCCTTATTAGCTTAGGGGTTTTGGATGAATGTTCGCTTACGAATATTTTCCCGTTATCCTTGAGTAATTCCTTTGCTTTTTCAATAAATTTAACAGCACCGTAGTTGAAATGATAATTTTCAGGGATTTTTATGTTGTAGAATTTTACAAGGGAAACTGCGTCATAGTATATGTCTTCGTCATCTTTGTCAACATGATGATCCTCCACAGACATGTTAACAATAGTTGGAAAATCGGCAAGTACTTCGTTACACACTATGAGATCGAATTTTTCATTTATTTTCTCTTTCAGAAAATCTCCAACTATGAAAGAATACTTTCCGCCCTTGAATTTTTTCCTTAAATTGTTGATGAAATCACGTGATATATCCAAAAAGGTGTAATGATAATTTGTGAGAGAATTGCATATATCTGCTGCAATGTGCCCAAGACCGGGTCCAATTTCAAGTATTCTTGGTTTTTCAGGAAGATCAAGTTCTTCGGCAATTATAATACCAAACGATTTTCTTTCCTTAGTAAAAGAATTTTCGCTCTTTAGAACATGCGATATTGTAAGTTCATTATCTATACCGTCTTTCACATTTCCGACATTTTTGTAATAGCTGTCAGTTCTGTTAATTACGTTAAACAATGTCATAAATCTAATATCAAATCTGTGAATTTAAATGTATATATCAAAATTTGAATATGGGAACATCCAATTTGGGAA
>DAOWAL010000004.1 GCA_030634615.1 Candidatus Aenigmatarchaeota archaeon
ATTTTAGTTAACGCATCATACGAACTAAAAATTTTATAACCCTCTTTTTTCATATCTATTATTTTTTTAATTATTTTTGAAGTTTCATGGTTTCCTTTTAATTTCATATCAGGCGAATAATCTCTAAAAGCATTTTTTTTATCAGAGGATTCTGCTAATAAAACAGGACTAAATCCCATCACAAAACCCATTTTGTTTGCAAACTTGGTCAAAGAGGACAATTCATGGATATTTTCTTTTGAAACGCATGCATTAAAGAGCATCAAAGAACCCCTCTTAGGCAAATATTTTGCAAATAGTGCAGCGTTCTTTTTCAGTTTTTCGAATCCCCCCTTCGAATTGCATATGTGGTCAAATTTTTCCGGATCAAGAGTATCCAATGAAATTGAAACGTTTTTCAAACCAGCATCAACCAGTTCTTTAATAAGTTTTTCATTTGCCATGTAGGCATTTGTTTGCATTCGAACTTCAAAATCCTTAGAAAAAATTTTAACAATATCAACTATGTCTTTTCTAACCAATGGTTCTCCGCCACCTATATTGATAATTGAAACATTTGTCTTTTTTAGAATATCTGCAATTTTTTGAATCTGTTCTAAATCTAATTCTGGAATTTTTTGTTTCCACACGGAACACATCTTGCATCTAAAGTTACATCTATGTGTTACTCTGAAAAGAACATACATTTCTTTTCCAAATAAAATTGTTTTAGCGTAGTTTTTCAATACCCGTAATTTCATAAATTTATATCTCCATTCACTTCTTTTGCAATATTTATTTTTCTTGTAATAAATATATAAGAAAGTTACATGATTTCGAAATAATATCACTAAAACAAATAAAATGATATTTTCTGATGGAGAAAACAAGAAAAACGGATCGTGATTATTGTCACAGGGTCTAAGATGAGTAAAAGTTTTTTATACCACAATTCAAAATTAATTATGACATTTTTCAACGATAGGAAAAAAGTTGAGATTTTGATAATTATAATATTTATTATAGCCATGCTTTTTGTAAAAAGTGGGCAATTGTGGGACCATAAAATCATGCACGATTATCCAATAAGCTTTAGAGCAAATGATAATTTTTTTCATTCAATGGCACCAGAGTCTATAAAAGATGAGATTTCGTATCAGAATTTTGCAAATTATATTACATGTGGTTATGAAGATGTTGTCGCATATCTTCCCCCATTTATATACCACATGAGTGCCATGCTTTCCTCACTTTCAATGTTAGAAACATACGATACAACACATTTAATAGCAATATTTTTAATTTCTTCAGCGTGTGTAATTCTATACTTCGTAATAAAAGGGGTCAATAAAGAAATTGCACTATTGAGCCTCCCTTTTATGATAGGCGTTTTCAGTCTACCATTTGAAATAGCATATCAGTGGGGACTCTGGTTGTTCATGTCTGGTGTATTTTTTGTAATATGTGTTGTGTGGTCTCTCACGAAAATAAATGAAAAATATGGTTTTCTTCTGCTTGGATTATTTTTGGCAGCAACATCGTTGGCACATTTTTCTGAACTGGTATTTGTAATCGGTTTCATCGTGTTTTATTATATACTAAAATTGATATACACTGGGAAAATTGAAAAAACCGAAATCAAGAATTTGATGCTAGCTTTCGGTGTATTTGCCATAATTTCGGCTTATTATATAATAATTGTATATTTCACGTATCTCAAAGTGAATACATTAGTATTTGACAATGTAGAAGTACCAATATTTGCTCCCACACAGGGAGTGAACTTTTCGAATTTTGGAATTATTCAGTTTCTGTTACCTTTTGCTATTTTACTCGGGATAGGAGCGTTTTTGTACAAAAAAGATATAGAATCGCTATTGCCAAATGTAAAGATACTTTCAATGCCATTTGTATTTTCTTTGTTTATGCTAATAATCGGTTTCACAAATTACATAGGTTTTAACAGGGCATTTCAAACGAGAATAGCTTGGCCCATCTATCTGTCATTCATGATGGCGCTTTCAGTATATTTCGTCATATCATTTTTCAAGAAATGGAAATATTCTTTATCGGTTGCGGTTTCATTGTTACTGATAATTGTTTTCAGCTCAACATATATAGGAATGATAGTACCTGGAGGTATTATGGGCAAAGGTACATGGGATGGAATTGTGTGGTTAGGTGAAGAAACACCCACCAACTCTAAAATAATGCACTTCTATGGACCAACAATTACACAGAATTTAATATCAATAAGCACAAAAAGAGTACCATACGGGATAAACACTAATGAATATGTAGAAGCCCTTCAAAATGGTATAATAAAAAATGATTATGAGGCACAAATTTTATGTCTCACTGATATGAAATTACCATATAGAAAGTCGCCATTAGAATTCGGTTATCATACAGAGGATGCCGATTTTCAGGATATAAATATTGCGAGTATGTGGGATATGGATTACTATTTTATACCAATAGTCGGATCACAGAGAGATGAGGCATTAATAATGTACAACAGAGCAATAGGTGAATATTTGATGAATCAGACTTGGATAGATATGGCTTATGTGAATAATGAAATTGTTATACTGAAAAACAGTGAGCCGGGGAGGAAAACATGAAATTTAAAATAGATGAATTGACAGACATCCATAAACTAGGAATAACATATGCAATCGGTTTAGTAATATTTTTCATTGTATTTTTTAAGGAAAATCCAATTATTACAATCATAACATTCTCGGCAATGTTCTGGATTTTCGTAATGCCAGGAATCACAATAACATATTTATGGAAAATGAATTTTTTGGAAAGGATAGCAATATCAATTGCAATCAGCTCGGCAATAATGGGAATATCTTCATATTATCTTGGCCTTGTTGGTTTACATGTTGGATCAAGTTCGATAATATTACCACCACTCTTTATGATAATTGGTTTTCTCTTCGTTAACAAAGAAAAGTGGTTGAAGAAATAACTATTTACTTTCTTTTATTTTATTCCTGAGATAGTCAGTTATCAAATGTTCTAATATTATGTGTAAATCTTCTACTCTGCCATAATGATTACTTGGGACAATCACATATTTATCAAGGAATTGTTTGACTTTGCCGCCATCAAAACCGAGCATGCCGACTGTGACAGCTCCGGCATCTTTTGCATATTCCATTGCTTTGAGAACATTTTTTGAATTACCGCTTCCTGTTATTGCAATAACTATATCGCCCCTGTGAACTAAGTTTCTAAGTTGCTGGACGAATATGTCATCAAACGAAAGATCATTAGCATATGCACTTATCGTTGCAGCATTATCAGTAAGTGAAATTACACGGAATCTTTTTTCATTTTTGTCATAAACTCTGCTCAATGTACCTTTTCCGAGATCGCAAGCAAAATGAGAAGCGGTCGATGCACTTCCACCATTTCCAAGAATGAATATGTTTCTTTGGTTCTCATATGCTTTGTATATTACATCTGTTATTTCTTCTATATTCTTGCTATTCATTTTATCGAATATTTTTTTCAGTTCACTAAAGTAATTATCAACAAATCCGTTCATATTAATCATCCCTATAAACTATTCTGCTACCTTGGTTTTCAAATTTAAATGGAACATTTCTTAGATTTTCCAATGCTTTGATAACTGAATTATGTTTAGATTGTTCGCAATAAAAAAGAAGGAATCCTCCCCCGCCTGCACCAAGAAGCTTTCCACCAAGAGCACCTGATCCGATAGCATCATTGTAATATTTTTCAATAATTGGGTTTGTTATTTTTGATGCGAGACTTTTTTTATGTTCCCAGTTTTTATTTAGTATTTCACCAAATCTTGTTATGTCTCTTTTTATAAGAGATTCCTTTAACTCTAATGAAAGCTCTTTCATTGTGTTAAGTACCTCAATTTTATTATCAGTGTTTTTCTTTTGTTCGGACAATATATCACTTGCTTTTCTTGTTATACCGGTGTAAAAAAGCATAAGATTGTTTTCAAGTTCATTTTTGAGAGCCTTTGGTATTGTTATTATTTCAGTTGAGACGTTTTCATCTTGGTTGAATAATATGTGCCTAAAGCCACCATAAGCAGCTATGTATTGGTCTTGTTTTCCTATCGGCTCTCCTAAAACATCTATTTCTATTTTACAGGCTTCTCTTGCTATTTTTTCAGGAGATTTGTGCTCGTCTAAATGAGCATAAAGTGCATTCAAAAGTCCGACTGTAAATGAGCTCGACGATCCAAGACCAGTTGCACTTGGAATATCTGCCATTGATGATATTTCAATACCCCTCAAAAGACCTGTAAGTTTAAGACATTCTCTTATTATTGGATGTTTTATGTCATCAACATTTTTTACTAGCTCTGTCTGGGAGTATTTCAAAAATATGCCATCTTTGTCGAAAAAATCCTTTACTGCGACATACATACTTTTGTCTACCGCAGTTGAAACAACAGAACCCTGATTTTTGGAATAGTAAGATTTGAGGTCTGTGCCCCCTCCGCAAAAACTTATTCTGAATGGTGTTTTCGAAATTATCATACTCTCATCTTTACTTTTTTAGTTTTTATAATTAATTTTGCCGCTTCATGCAAATTTTTACACACAAAATCAGGTTTGACGTTGTATTTTTTGTCCTTCCCAGCTTTTCCTGTTTTGAGAAGTATTGTTTTACACCCGGCATTTTCGCCGGCCTTGATGTCGGCAGTTCTGTCGCCGACCATGAAACATTCTTGAGGATCCAATGAAAACTCATTAGATCCTGCAAATATCATACCAGGTGCGGGTTTTCTGCAATCACAAACTATTTTATATTTCGGATTTTCTTCAGGATACCCTTTGTCTGGATGATGCGGACAATAATATACCGCATTGACCTTTGCACCATGATCTGAAAGTAGTTTTTTCATTTTGTCATGTATTTTATCAATATCGTCCTCTGAGCACATGTTTCTTGCAACAACTGGCTGATTAGTCACAACTATGATAACAAAACCGTTTTTGTTGAGTGATTTTATAGCCTCAGCAGAACCATCTAGAAGTGACATTTGTGAAGGTTCATACAAAAAACTCACTTCTTTGTTTATTACACCGTCCCTGTCAAGAAAGACTCCTTTTCTGAATATTTTCCCATCATCGTAGTCCTTAGTGACTTTCTTTAATCTGTCAACCGTTCCCATATCTTTAATATAATCCGGTGTATTGTAGCCGTAAACATCACAACTGCTTTCTATGATTTTCGGTAAAATATCTTTACTCAAATCAAGAAATTCGTTTTTTTCAATATGTTCAAGGATACTACGATTGAAAACAAACACCGCGGCATTTGTAAGGTTTTTGAATTTTTCGTCTTTTTTGGGTCTCCAGAATTTCTTAACTTTTCCATTAGAGTCGATATCGACTACATCGCTGTCATAAAGATGATCCGATTTATGCACAACCAGTGTTGCTAAACCGCCCTTTTCCTTATGAAATTTCACAAGTTTTCCTATGTTCAGGTTTAGCATTACATCCCCGTACAAAAGCACAAAATCATCCTTTATCATTTTTTCTGCAAATTTCAGTGCTCCGGCTGTACCTAAAAACTCATCTTCCTCAGAATATGATATTTTAACACCGAACTTGGAACCGTCACCAAAATAATTTTTTATTACACCAGAAATGTGTTTTACACAAAGTATTATGTCAGTTATTCCGTTTCTTTTTAGCAACATTATTTGATGTTCAAGTACTGGTTTTTCACCTATTTTTATCATGACTTTCGGTATATTTTTTTTACCGAGTCTTGTTCCTTTACCACCAGCATGTATAATAGCCTGCATACAATCACTTATTCCTAATTTATTAACCATATTTAAATTAAATATGTTAATGAGTATTTATCGCTCTGAGTGTGATTGAAATGAAAGTATTGCTAGCTAATATTCCGTGGATAGCTGAAGATGGGAAATATGGTGTTAGAGCAGGCAGTAGATGGGCGCACACCAGAAGCAAAGAAATACAGACTGTGACGTATTACCCATTCCCGTTTTTCCTTGCTTACACGACATCATTACTCAAGAAAAAGGGAGTGAACGCAAAAATAAAGGATTGTTTAGCAGAAGGCATGGATGACAAAGAATTCATATCCTTTATGAAAAAAGAGAAATTTGATATTTTGATAATGGAAACAGCAACTGTTTCCATATATAATGATTTGAAGATGGCAAAGTGCATAAAAAGGGAAACAGGAGTAACTCTTGTTCTTTGCGGTACTCATACATCAGCACAATACAGGGAAATTATGGAAGAGGCAAAATTTGTTGATTTTATAATGTACGGTGAATACGATCAAACAGCAGTAGAACTCATTAAAACAATTGAAAAGAAAGGCGATTTTTCAAAAGTTGATGGTATTGTTTTCAGGAAATCCAGAAAGGTGGTAGCAAACAAAAGAAGGAGTCTTATCAATGTTAACGAATTGCCATACCCTGAAAGAGATGAACTGCCAATGAAAAAATACAATGAACCGTTCTGCAAACACATGCCAAATGTACAAATGATCACAAGCAGGGGATGCCCGTATAACTGCATATACTGCGTCGAACCATCTGTTTACTACGGAAAGTCAAATTTCAGGGCAGTAACCCCTGAAAAGGTTGTTGATGAGATTGAATACGTGATCAAAAAATATCACCCAAAAGAAATATACTTTGATGATTCATCATTCACAACTGACCAAGAAAGGGTCAGAAAAATATGCGATATTATAATAGAGCGAAAAATTAAAATAAAATGGTCGTGCATGGCCGATACAAAAGTAAAATATGAAACACTTAAAAAAATGAAAGAATCTGGATGCATAAGTGTAAAACTCGGAGTGGAATCTGCCGACAAGCAAATATTAAAGAACATAAGAAAGGCATTCACTCCTGACGACGCAAGAAGAACTATTACAGATTGCAAAAAACTTGGAATATTTACACATGCAACATTCATGTTTGGTCTTCCCGGTGAAACAGAAGAAACTATAAGTAAAACTATAGACCTGTTCTCTGAGCTTAAGCCAGATACTGCTCAGTTTTCATCCGCAACGCCATACCCAGGAACAGATTTTTACAAGATGTGCAAAGAAAAGGGATGGCTTGTTACAAATGACTGGACAAAGTACGACGGATCAGATAGCTCTGTGATATCTTATCCCAATTGCACAAAGGGAATGATAGAAAAGGCGATAATTAAAGCAAAAAAAAGATTATTCATAAGTGTTTTAAAAAATCCGAAAACACTGAAAAGTTATGTTGTAAGTTCTTACAAAAGTGACGGCTTAAGCGGTGTACTGAAAAATTCGATGAGAAAAGTAAAGTTCATTGTCAAGTAATTATATTTTAAACAGAAGGTGAAAATAACAATATGAAAGTTTTGATAACAGGCGGTGCCGGATTTATTGGTTCTCACTTAGCTGACTTTTTGCTTGAGAAAAATGTCGGTGAAATTTATATTGGACATTGGTCAGGTGAAAAAACAGAGAATATAGATCATCTAAAAGGTAAAATCAATTTTGTTAATTTGGATATCAAAAGCACTGAAAACGTGAGAAATATTATATCAAAAATTCGTCCTGATATCATTTTCCATTTGGCTGCACAAAGTTACATGACAGAATCATGGAAAGATCCAAAGGGGACACTTGAAACAAATATTATAGGAACGTTCAATATTTTTGATGCTGTAATAAAAGAAGGTATTGACCCCATTATTCTGAGCATATGTTCATCTGCTGAATATGGTATGATCAAAAAAGATGAAGTTCCTGTGAAGGAAACAAATGAGTTTAGACCGCTTAGCCCATATTCCGTTAGCAAAGTGGCACAGGATATGCTTTCATACCAATATAGTAAAAGTCACAATCTAAAAATTATACGTGTGAGATTCTTCAATATAACAGGACCAAGGAAAAAATATGATGCATGTTCTGATTTTGCAAAGGGAATAGTTGACGTTGAAAATGGGAATAACGATTTTTTGAAAGTTGGTAATTTGGAAGGTGTGCGTGATTTCACAGATGTAAGAGACGCCGTCAATGCGCTTTGGACTTTGTACAAAAAAGGGGAACACGGCGATGTATACAACGTGTGTTCTGGAAATGGTATAAAAGTTGGTGACATTTTGGATAAACTTCTTAAAATGGCAACAAAAGATGTTAGGATAGAGCAGGATAAAGAGAAGCTTCGTGTAATTGACGACCCGCTTTACATAGGAGATAATACAAAAATATCCAAACTCGGCTGGCAACCAGAAATTGATATTGACAAAACTTTATCAGATATGATGGATTACTGGAGATGTAAAATAAATGGCAAGAAATAAGGTATCTGTTGTTGTTCTTACATTAAACGAAGAAGAAAATCTGCAGGACTGCTTAGAATCAGTTAAATGGGCAGATGAAATTGTAATTGTAGATAGTTTCAGCACAGACAAGACAATAAATATTGCAAAAAAATACAAGTGTAAAATTTATCAGAAAAGTTTTGATGGGTTTGGTCAACTTAAAAATTATGCAATTTCAAAGGCATCACATAAATGGATCCTTAACATGGATGCTGATGAAAGGATTCCTAAGGATCTTAGGAAAGAAATTGAAAATGCGCTTTCTGATGAAAAATATAATGGTTATTATTTTCCAAGAAAAAGTTATATCGGAAGAAAATGGCTCAAAGGAGCCGGACAATATCCATCTTATCAACTTAGACTTTTCAGAAAAGATAAGGGGAAATTTGAAAATGCGATAGTACATGAAAGGGTGAACATGGATGGTGAAATTGGTTATATGAAAAATGATATGATTCATTACAATTTCAAATCATGGTCGTCTTTCATAAGTAAAATGAATTTCCTAACAACAATAGAAGCAAAGGAACTCACCAATAAAAAATTTGTTGTATTTTATCCTCTCGGAAAAATAAAGGAGTTCTTCGGAGCGTTCAGAAAGCAGAGGAAGAAAGGAAGTGATATGAGAACAAGTTATGTTCTTGCAAGAAGGGTTCTTTCTGATTATGAAATTAGTTGGATTTTACCACTAAGGTTCATATCAACGTTTTTCAGATTGTATATTTTCATGAAAGGTTTCAGAGACGGATTCTATGGGTTCATGTGGGCATCATTAGTTTCCATGCACATGTCAGTAAGACATTATAAATATCATGACATGATGAATGATAACAAAAAATCTTACTAGTTTTTATTCAAAATTTCATCATAAACTTTCTTTAAATCAAAAGCTATATTTTTCCAGGAAAGTTTCTCTGCCGTTTTTCTTGCGTTAATAGATATGTTTTTTCTGGTCTTAATGTTCCTAAGGATTTCTATCCCTTCTGCAAAATCCTGCGGATTATCATTTGTAATTATTCCGTTCTTACCGTGCTCTATTACGTTCTTTATTATTCCAACATTATTTGTAACAATTGGTTTTCCGGCAGCAAGATATTCCCCCAATTTCACAGGACTTCTGCTCCTGTTTGAAATATTGTCCACAAATGGCATCAAGGCAATATCAGAACTATATAGATGTTTTTTGACATCGTTTTCCTTCTTCATACCAAGAAATTCTATGTTATCAAGATTTAGTTTTTTTGCGAGAAGTTCGAATTCCTTTTTTCTCGGGCCGTCGCCAAGAACTGTAAGTTTTACATTCTTCACATAAGTCATGCTTTTTAGAACAAAATCCAAATCACTTGATTTGTGCAAAAGGCCGACAAAAAGAATTTTCAACTCCCCTTTATTATTAGGAAAATAATAACGTATTCCATCAATATCAGCACCATTCTGTATCATATGTATTGGGCCATCATAACCAAATTCTCTTGCTTTTTCTTCTAAGAATGGGCTTACAACAGTCAGAGCATCCGCTCTTTTTACAACCCATTTTTCGAATTTATCTGCTATGTGATTATATGGAAACCTGTCATGGTCAGCAAAACCGCCAAATCCTTCGTAATCATCCCAGTCTACAATTAGTGGTTTGCGTTTAATTTTACCGAAAAGCGCAGGTATACCTGATGTTGGTAGTGTTTTAAAGCAGTGTACAATCTTTGATTTATCGACACACATCTTAAGGGATTTTCCCGCGATAGAAAGAGCCCTATTAGATGAAAAAACAAACTCTGCATTTTCTATATTCTTCCTAGGCGGCGAGAATATGGCCTTAGAACCTTTGATATGTTTACTGAGATTGGTAACTCTGACAGCATTGCCACTAAAAGCATTACTGCTTGAAATCATTGTCACTAAATTCTCTTCTCGCATAGAATACAATTAAAGGAAAGGGGTTATTAATCTATATTATATTTGATTGCCGAATAAATGTGTGGATTTTTTCATAATAATTCTTCTTCACCGACAGTATAATTTGGTTCAGAATCCAGATATTTGTATAACTTGACGTAATCTATCCAGAGTTCCTTCATAGTCCATTGTTGATCCGAATTGGATACAAAGAAATAAGCACCTAGATCTTCAAAGTCATGATCTGCGAAAACTTCAATAATATCTCCATCTTCCACTAATTCAACATTTGCGGAATCTTTTTTAAATCTAAATAAATGGGTCTGATAATCCGAGAAATTTGCTGTTATTATTTCGTAATCAAGACATAAACTACTTTCATCATGTACCTGTAATTTGAATTGATCATAATTACCCAAATTATCTCCACATCCTGGTACACCAGCATGAAGCTTGAACATGTAGATCCCTGTGTCTGAAAAATGCGATTTGACAAGACCGTATTGATGAGCATTCCCTGAAACTGTGTTGAAAATAGATTTGACTTTTGTTTCCATGAAAATGTTATATTTACTGAGATTGAACTTTTGGATTGATATTATTGAACCTCCTAGATTAGTAGTTCCAGTCGTACTAATAATTTTCAATATGCCTCCAGAGACTACAATTGATCCTCCATTTGGATTGATATTGCTAGACCATATTGAAGAATCAACCGAAGAGCCTTCAAATTCATCATACGTATTGTATCTTACCTTATCCCATTCCTTATTTGCAGGAATTGCTTCTTCATTTCCATAATGAACATAGATGTTTTTTTCTGTGTTATTTGCTTCCAAGTTCAGCTTAAATACTATATCAAATATATTATCACTCGTTTTCAGGAGACCGAAATCTACAGTGTAACCTGAATCCTCATCAACAACTCTTATATCTGAACCATCTACATTACAATGCCCTTCACAATCAAAATTCTCTATTATTATTGGATATTCTTCTATATTTTCCCCATTCATATATGTTACAGTGATTTTCCTTCTGTAGCTCCATGTATCATTTGTCCCATTCTCTATACATTCACCTTCACTGCATCCGTTATTACAATATTCTTTTTTGTCTTCTTTGAAACCACATGAATTATACCAGTAAATATCACCATCATGACACGCATATTCATGTTGGGATGCACACTCTATACATTCTGTACCTTCACAACCATATTCACAATACTCCTTCTTTTCTTCTTTAACTCCACATGAATTGTACCAGTAAACATGACCCGAATAACATTTGTATTCATGGTGAATTGTACAGTTTGTAGTATTTAGTGCAACACATTCTGCGTCATAGCAATAATATTCCCCAGGACAATTATGACTATCCCACTTTATTGTACCGTCATCGGCACAGTATTTTTCAGTGAGTGTTCCATCAGAATTGCAGTGGTCAGAAAGAACCTGACTTCCCCTTGTAGCAGTACCTTTTTCATACAAATTTATTCCACCGTCAGAATCAATGCATGTTTGATTGGTTTCATTCTGTAAACATTTCCCATCTTCGCATCCATTATTACAATATTCTTTTTTATATTCTTTGTTACCACAACTATCATACCAATATACATGACCACTATAGCACTTCACTTCATGCTGAGCTTTACATCCCTCACCTTTTTCTTTACAAAAACCTAGTTCACATCCGTTCTGGCAGTATTCCTTTTTGTCTTCTTTATGACCACATGAATCGAACCAGTAAACATGGTCACCATAGCATTTATTTTCTGCATGGGATTTACATTTCTCTTCTCCATTCTCTGGGTCTGAAATGGTCTTTTCGTCATCTTTACCATATTTTACAGCGCACTCTATAGTTTGAGTAGTCATATCTACCCAAGCTATAACATTAAGACCGCTGTCGGGGTCATCTATTGTTATTTTATACAACTCCTTCCCTTCAGTATACTCCTTTCCACAATCTTTACTAACTTCTTCTAATATCTGTTCACTCTCTTCAATAGAGTAATGAGTAGCAGTTATTTGAGCATTCGGATATTCCGACATAAACTGCTTAACTAATGGATTAGCAAATGCTAATGACTCGGGACCCAGACCAATGCACCCGGAAAGTAAAAGAACAGAAATTAAAGATATGGTCAGAAAAGGAGTTTTTTTATACATAATAAATAATTTAACAGCAGTTGAATAATAATGTATTGTTTAAACAGTTCCTAGAGAAAATGCTGTTGATTTATAACTGTTTTTAATTGAAATGTAGCTTTGAATAAAATTTGGAAGCATTCTTTTGTCTATTGACGGATCGTTTTCAATTACAGCTAGATCGTAATTTACGCCGCCTCCACCACAACCACTTTTTCTCCTAAGTTCAATTAGACTACCTTTTTTTATCTTGCTTTTGTCAATTGCACCCTGTAAAAATTCACCATCAACAATAACTTCCCAGCTAGCATTTCTTTCACCATTCATATCAGAATCATTATATTTAACAACACCAGAATTTGTCATGTTTTCTTTTTTACCGTCAATATTTGTGATATACTTTACTCTTGTTCCTTCAAAGACAGCATCAACCACATCAAACTCTATTCCACTTCTTTCTAATTGTTTTTTTACCGCATCGTATACAGTTTTTTCACTGCCCGTGTTTTTTAGAATTATTCTTTGGTACACAGTGTGCTCATTTTCACCTAAGCCCATTTTTATTGGCTGACTGTATTTTATGTTTTCTATTTCGCTTGTCGGTATATTGAGACACTCTCTGATATCAATTATTTTTTCACTTGCATCAAAAATGTATTTTGAATGTCTGTTTTTGTGATTTTGCATTTCGTCTTTGGTTTTTTCGGCAGCTTCACTTTCTGACATATCAATATCCGAATCGGAAATTACATCATATTCATCGTCCTCAGAAGAAGTTTTCTTTTTTCTTTTTTTCAACAAAAGATATTTTCCGTTGCTACTGTTTGTCGGATTATTAATATCCAACGGATTAACATCACTCTCGGAAATTACATGTAAAAGAATTGTTTCTACATCATCAAACTTTGTGAATTTATTCATAATTAGACTTGTTGATTGTTCTTAAAAGCGATTTGAATTACTGTTTTGAGAGAGCTTCATATATTTCAGTGAACACATGTTTTAGGTTTATTCGTATACCCCAGTTAGGATAATGTGTCCTTACTTTTGTTATGTCAGATATCCACCACATGTGGTCTGCTTCCCTTTCCGGTTTAAGATCATATTTCATTTTGTTGCCTGTGATTTCTTCTATGATATCAAATGATTCAAGGAGCGATATGGAATTTTGTCTGGCACCGCCTATATTGTACGCTTCGCCCGGACGCGGTTTTTTTATGTATTCCATGAACAATTTCGCAAGATCCGCTGCGTGTATAACATCTCTGACCTGATATCCGCCATGACCATAAACATGCAACATTTTACCATCCATTGCCCTTTTGACAAAAAATGGTTCCCAGTTATGCATCTCAACTGCTTTTGCAGCACTACCAGTTATACATCCCATTCTGAACGATGCTGCTTTAAGACCATAAAGTTTGGCGTATTCCTGTGTATAAAGATCTGCAGCAACCTTTGAAACGCCAAATGGTGTGTGCATTATGTGATCTATTGAAAGGTTTTCATCAAAACCGTTTTCGATTTTCTTATCAACCGGTTCAAATCTTTTGCCAACTTTTTTGTATTCAAACTCGTTTGGTTTTTCACCATATACCTTATTAGTAGAACAAAAAACAAACGGTATGTCATGATTATGTTGTCTTACGTTTTCAAGAAGGGAAAGCGTTCCCCATGCGTTTATTTGGAAATCATCTAAAGGGATTTCTATTGATCTTGGATGTGACGGCTGAGCTGCCGCATGTATTATTGCATCTGATTTTTTTATCAAGTCTATTATTTTCTTGTCCCTAAGGTCAATCTCATGATTTTCAATGTTGTATTCCCTTGTTATTTTATCCATGTTATTTTTTGTGTTTCCGTCGGATCCAAATATTTTTCCTCTCATGAAATTATCAACAGAAATAACTTCCCATCCATTCTCGGAAAAAAGTTTGCAGCATTCTGTACCAACGAGGCCAGCACCACCAGTAATTAATATTTTCATCTTTTTACACCAAAATATTTTTTTCTTATTTTTTCGCTTTTGTCAAATGATTCTTTAGTTTTCTGGGTATCTCCCCATTCAGATAGTTTTTCAAGACCTTTCTTTATGTCCCATTTGGCCCTGAAATTTAAATCTTTTTGAGCTTTTGTCATATCAGCAAAATCGTGTCTATTGTCACCAACTCTGTATTCTCCTGTCACTTTAGGTTCAATATCTGAGTCTGTTATTTCCTTCAGTGTTTTTGCTATTTCTAATACACTAACAGGGTTTCCACTTCCTAAGTTGTATACACCTGTAGTATCGCTATCTGTTATTTTTGATATAAAGTTTTTAACATCCTCTATGAATACATAGTCTCTAAGCTGTTTACCATCTTCGAATATTAGCGGTTGCTTCCCACACTTTAATCTGTTCAAAAATATCGAGCAAACACCACTATATGGGTTACTAAGACTTTGTCTGGGACCGTATATACTAAATCCTCTGAAAACAAAAGTAGGTATTTTAAGGGCAGATCCATAATTCAATGCTATATTCTCGGTGTTGTATTTTGAAAGTGCATATATGGATAACGCATTAATAGATTTATTTTCTCTCGTACCTATAGATTTTGTATTATTAGAACAATGCGGACATTTTATTTTCCATTCTGCTTTTTCAAGCTGTTTTTTTTCTCTTACGTCAGGAAAAATTATACCACATTTATCACATTTGTAAGTACCTTCTCCGTATATTGTTTTTGAGCTTGGGATTATTATTTTTTGTATTCCTTTTCTAATTTCTTCATTTTCTAGTAAAATTTCGTAAAGATTAGAAGTTCCAATGGAATTGGTATTCAAATAATATGTTGGTTTGTACATGCTCTGGCTTATACCAACTGCTGCCGCCAGGTGTATTATGACCTCATTTCCTTTAAGAGCTTTAAGCCAGTCGCTTTTTTTTCTTACGTCACCTCTCAAGAAAAAAGCATCTTTGTTTAGATAATTGGGTTTTTTACCAAAATGTACCTGTTCCTCAAGATTATCCATTATAGTAACATTGTGACCATTTTCAACGAGATCATCAACGATGTGAGAACCGATAAATCCGGCACCGCCTGTAACAAGGATTTTCATGAGAATATAAAAACAATTGTATTTATTAATATTCTCTCCAGGAGTGCCTACATTTTGTACACCTGAAGAACAGTGTTGGAGGCTCATCGCTGGATCTTGTCTGTTGCATCCACCAAACTGCCTCTTTATTGCTGCATTTTGGGCAAATCACACGTATTTTAGGAAGAGTTTCTTTCTTTTCCTCTATTATGACAATTTCATCAAGTGGATCTTTCTTTATTTTTTCCTTTATTTCGATTGGTTTGTAGTCCTTTATTTTATGACCGCATTTTCTGCAGACTAGAATTGTTTTTTTACCTTCTTTTTTTGAAACGCAAACCAGACCACATTTCGGACAAAAATGCATAATAATACACCACAATTAGCTATTTTAACTATATTTTACCTATTTTATGGCTCCTGAATATATAAAGGTATGCCCCCGCCAAAATTACGACAATTGTAACAAAAAGGACAATATTACTAATTATAAATTCGATAACAATTATAGTATTGTCAAATACAAACGGTACCATGTAACCCGTGACACCTATCTTAACCCAACCTAAATAAGGTATTATTGTAACAACTTTTCCATGTATTTGATCTGGATTTATGTGTTTTTCGAATGAGTGCTGACCAGTACTTGCATCACCCTTTGTCTGGTATGAATTATCAGGGTTTATTTCAATTATTCTATGAACTATTGGTATTTCTCTACCATCAACTGAAAAAACTATTATATCCCCAATTTTGAGCATATCAGTATAATCAGAAGGGTTTCTTGCACCATGTATTATGAGTATGTCACCTTGATAGAATGTTGGTACCATACTATTGGATTCAACAGCCACAACTGGCATACCTGTTGAAAGTGCCTGACCAAGTACAACATTTATACCAAATGCTAGAAATACTCCAAGAAATACGTAAAACAATGTCTCAGCCGTACCCTCTAGTTTTATTTTCATGATATCAACACACGGTGTTATTGATCAATAAAAAGTGATTATTTTTTAATGACCCTTTTGAACTCTTTGTCAAATTGTTTTGCCTGCTCAATTATCATTTGAACTGATTTTTCAATGTTTTTCTTTGGGTCTTTTGCTCTCACTATGAGTTTTGGTTGAGAAAGATTAGGATGTTCTATTATGTACGATGTCTGCTTACTTCCGGCTTTCCATGAATTTTCCCTAAGTAAATTAAGGAATGTGTGGTTCTCGTTTCTGACCTCAATTGTCATCTTCTCGGCATTCTTTTCCAGTAGTACCAATTTCATAAGAATTAATATAGGGCAAAGTATTTAAATGATTTCCAGATTTCAGCGTATTTTTAAATTATATACACGAATATCTATTATTCTAGAAGGTGAACAAATGACCATATTTAGAGCTTATGACATACGCGGAATTTACCCGGAGCAGTTAAATGGTGAATTATCATACAAAATCGGTATTGCTTTTGCTAGATTTATTGGAAAAGGTAAAATTGCAGTTGGTATGGATGCACGTCTAAGTGGTCCTGATCTAAAGAAAAATATAATAAAGGGACTTAGAGATTCCGGAATCAATGTAATCGATATAGGAATGGTGCCTACACCAGCTCTTTATTTCACGGTTGCGTCTATGGGTTTAGATGGCGGAGCAATGATAACAGGTTCCCATAACCCAAAGAAGTATAATGGTGTAAAACTATGCGTAAAAAATGCTGTTTGTTTGTCATATGAAACGGGTATAAATGAAGTTGAAAAAATCGTAAAGGAATCACCGCAATCACCACAAATGGATGGAAATGTAGAAGTTGTTGATATTGAAGATGATTATGTTGATTTTGTAACTAAAAATGTAAAATTGGAAAAACCTATCAAAATTGTAATAGATGCGGGTAATGGCTCAGGTGGCAATATTTCTTCAAAGATTTTCAAGAAACTTGGATGCGAGGTAATAGAAATAAACAACAATCCTGACGGTAATTTTCCAAAACATCATCCTGACCCCTCTGAGAGGAAAAATCTTGCGGAATTGCAGGCAAAAGTAAAGGAAGTTAATGCAAATGTTGGGATAGCATATGATGGTGATGCCGATAGAGTTGGATTTATTGATGAAAATGGAGAAGTTATACCTAACAATAACGCATTTGCCCTAATAATAGAAAACGTTCTAAGAGATTCAAAAGGTAGTAAAATAATACACGAAGTATTATCGTCGAAAATGGTAGAGGATGTCATAAAAGCAAGCGGTGGCGTACCCGTTATTTCAAGAGTGGGACATTCATACATACAGGAAAAAATGTCAGAAGGGGCGGTGCTCGGTGGTGAGACATCAGGACATTATTATTTCGCAGAGAGTTATAATTATGACGATGGTATATTCGGCTCCGTGAAACTTATAGAATTGATTTCCAAATCCGAAAAGAAGTTGTCAGAACTTTCTAACGAATTGCCAAAATATATGACATCAGACGATACAAGAATACATTGTCCGGATGAGAAGAAATTTGATGTAGTGAAGAGTCTTGCGGAAAAATTCAAAAATATGGAAGAAGTTATAACAATCGATGGTGTAAAGGTAGTTCTAGACAATTCATGGTTCATAGTAAGAGCATCAAACACACAACCTGCACTTGTTTTAAGATGGGAAGCAAAAGACCGAACTGAATTTGAAAGAATTGGGAATTTTATCAAAAATGAAGTTGAAAATGAGATAAAATCTATTTCCTGATTTCTTCTAAAATTTCTTTTGCACGAGAAACTGTTATGTTTTTTTCTTCGGACATCCTATTGGAAACTTCATCTATTTCATGTTTTTGTGCACCACCTGTCACAGCAATATTTTTTGCATGGAGTCTCATATGACCCCTTTGTATACCCTCTGTTGAAAGTGCTCTTAAAGCGGCAAAATTCTGCGCAAGTCCGACAGCTACAATAACTTCTGAAAGTTCTTTTGCTGTTTTAACACCAAGTATTTTCAAAGCAACTTTTGCTTCAGGTTTTGTTCTGGTGGCACCACCAACTGTACCGACAGCAACAGGTATCTCAATTTCACCAACTAGATCACCGTCATCGTTTTTGTAATATTTAGTAACCGGACTATATTTACCTGTTCTGCATGCATATGTATGAACACCTGCTTCCACTGCCCTAAAATCATTCCCTGTTGATATTACAACAGCGTCAATTCCGTTCATTGCTCCTTTGTTATGTGTAGAGCACCTGTAAATATCATTAACTGCAAGATGATATGATTCAAGTATTGCATCGACAATCTCATGTCCTTTCATCGTACCTTTTGATGATCTTTCCAAGTCTTCTTTTTTCCATGTTGCACTTGCTCTTGCAAGTCTCTTATCGGCAAGATTGGATATTATCTTAAGTCTGACATATCCCCCTGTTAACTCCTCAAGTTTACCTGAAATCGCTTCACACATTGTGTTAACAGCATTGGCGCCCATTGCATCTCTGACATCCACAAGAATATGAACAACTATCATTTTTCCAACATCGGAATCCAAC
>DAOWAL010000033.1 GCA_030634615.1 Candidatus Aenigmatarchaeota archaeon
AATAATTTTGAATTAAGGAAAACTATTTAAATTATACTGCTTGTTCAACAATCATGATAAAAGCAATACTCTTTGATCTGGATAATACGCTCATGGACTTTATGACAATGAAGACAAAGTCGTGTGAGGCAGCAATTGAAGCAATGGTGGATGCTGGCCTTAAAATGAGTAAGAAAAAATGTATGGATATTCTTTTTGAGTTGTACGGTGAAAAGGGTATAGAGTATGACAGGATATTTCAGGAATTTTTGAAAAAGACCATGAAAATTGTTGATTATAAAATTCTTGCGGAAGGAATTGTTGCTTACAGAAGAGCACAGTTTGCCTATGTTAAACCTTATCCCGGGGCAGTTGAAACTCTCATAAAGCTTAAAGAAAAGGGATTAAAACTTGGAATAGTATCAGATGCTCCGTCTGTAAATGCATGGATACGTTTAGTTGAAATGAATCTTGAAGATTTTTTTGATGTTGTTGTAACATTCCATGACACGGGCGAGAGAAAACCATCAAAAGCACCATTTCTAAAAGCAATCAAAGAAATTGGAATCGATCCAAACAATATACTTTTTGTAGGTGACTGGCCGGAACGCGACATTAAAGGAGCCAAATTAGTTGGTATGAAAACAGCATTTGCAAAATACGGAAGCAATGAAAAAACAGAAAAAACTGATGCTGATCATGTTCTTAAAAGCATAAAAGATCTGCTTTCAGTAGTTTGATTTAAATAGTTTAAAACCAATAGAAATTCTTTGATAAATTACTTATTGGTAATATCAAAAACAACGCTAAAAAGTGACTAATAAAATGAACTCAAAATCTGGTATACAAATCTATCTTCCGGGAAATGAAAGCAAGTTTATAGAACTTTTGCCGTGTGATGTTGATCATACTTATAAAGCAACAGAAATAGGCAAAAAGTTTTTTAGATTTTATTGTGAAAACTCTTTTGCAAAAAAACAAAGAAGAGCAGAATATTATTTAAAGAAAGGGGAAATTGCAATTACAATGCATGATGTCGGTAAAACAAATTATATGGATATTATCGCTAAAGGTGAAGATATAACAGAGAAAGAGATAAAAGCAATAAAGGAAGGTCATGTTTTTGACGGTTTTTTTATTCTTGCCGATCTGAAAATGCCACAGGATATATGTACAACTGCTCTTTGTCATCACGAAGATTGGAATGGGAACGGATACCCTATTGGTGAGAGGGCTAAAATGAATGGTCAAAAGATACCATTCTATGCGAGATCTACAAGACTTATTGATTTTGTTGAAACAGGTGTAAATAACAATAGGTTATGTACAAGAAGCAGGATAATAAATCACGGAACTAATCTTTCAAAAGCAGATAAATTTGATGCTGTAATTTTAGAAATGAATGAAAATTACGCAGATTATTTTGATCCGGTCGCTCTTGATATTTTCAATGCTATGATGGCAGAACATGAAATTAGAAGGAACGTTATTAAAGATTTAGAAGCTCCCGAAAAAAATTATTTTGAAGTGCATGTACCGGAAGAAATAATGAAAATTGGTACTAAATAAACTCTTTTTCCACTTTCTTTACGCCGGGAATGTATGCTATCTTTTCATCGATTTCGTGTATTATATGATTGTACGATTCATTGTCTTTTGATATTTCAAGTAGCAGTTTAACTACACCGTTTTCAAGTTTTACATTCTGAACAATTTTCAGTGTTACAATATCCTTTCCGTGTACAGGGTCCATGACATGTCTTAATCTTGAACGGAGTATGCTGACGCTCAATTCCTCGGGTTTTGCAAGACCGTGCTTTTCTTCGTAGTTTCTTATCGCGGCTTTTAGTGCATCTATTGCAAGAACTGAACAATGTATTTTCATTGGTGGAAGACCCCCTAAAGCCTTTGTGACGTCCTTGAATTCTATCCTCTTTGCTTTGTCAAGCGTCTTCCCTTTTGCAAGCTCGGTCATTACACTGGTTGTTGCAATATTAGCAGCACAGCCGTATGACTTGAATTTGATATCTTCAATAACAAGAGTTTTTGGATTCACTTTCAGATAGAGATTTATCATATCCCCACATGCAAGTGACCCTTCGGTTACCTTTGCATCTGAATTTTCAATCTCCCCGACATTCTTTGGATGTGTGAAATGTTTCATTACCTCTTTTGTATACATAAGACAACCTCTATTATTTTATAATAATTTTGTATATATAGATTAAGAAGTATTTAAATATTATAACGGTGTTATAATCAGAAAGAATATAAAAATTTGTTAATAGCATCTATTTCTCTTTTGAAGATATTTTTGTATTCACTTAAACCAATTAATGTGGCATGTGTCAGTCCCATACTTTTTCCGCTGAATATTTCAAGCTTGAACTCATCGTATGTTTCTTTTAACTATTGTACCCTTTTTCCATGGTTGTAAACTTTCATTTCAATTATTTTTGACATGTTTGCTATTCTAAAAAAATAGTTTTATAAGCGGGAAAAGAAAGTATTAATCTGGCGATATTTTATGAATGTTTATCTTGATAACGGGGCAACAACAAAAGTTGATCCAATGGTTGTAAAAGCAATACTTCCTTATTTCACAGAAAAGTTTGGCAATGCTTCTTCAGCACATAAAATGGGGAAGGAATCCAGAAAAGCAATTGAAAGAGCAAGAGAAATAATTGCAAGGAAGATAAACGCCGAACCTTCAGAAATAGTATTTACATCAGGCGGAACCGAATCAAACAATCTTGCGTTAAGAGGTGCTGCGCAGGCAAATGCTCATTCGGGGAAGCATATAATCACAACAAAAATTGAGCACCATTCTGTTATGAGATCAGCAAATTCTTTAATAGAAGAAGGGTTTGATGTAACATTTATTGATGTTGATAAAGACGGATTTGTTGACATAAAAAAACTTGAGAAAGAGATAAGGAAAGAAACAATACTGGTTTCTATAATTCATGGTAATAATGAGATAGGTACAATTCAGGACATAAAAAAAATTGGAAATTTGTGCAAAAAGAAAAGAACATTATTTCACACAGATACTGTTCAGTCATTTACAAAAGTTCCAATAGATGTCAAAAAAATGGGAATTGATCTGCTCTCGATATCGGGTCACAAAATACATGCTCCTAAGGGAGTTGGTGCTCTCTATGTTAGGAAAGGAACAAAGCTAAAACATAGGTTCTACGGAGGACCACAGGAAAATAAAATGCGAGCCGGAACAGAAAATACTCCTGGTATAGTCGGTCTGGGAAAAGCAACAGAACTTGTGGTAAAAAAAGAATTGGATAAAATGGAATCTCTTCGTTCTAAACTGATCAATGGACTTCTTTCGATTAAAGATTCGAAATTAAATGGCCCTAACAACGGTAAAAGACTTTGCAATAATGTTGATATTTCATTTAAGGGAATTGAAGGAGAATCTCTTCTGACATATCTTGGTAGTAAAGGAATATACATTTCAACTGGGTCTGCTTGTTCCAGCGGTGAAGAAGGTCCTTCCCATGTTCTCAAGGCTATCGGTGTGAATGAAGAGTGTATCATGGGTTCAGTAAGATTCACACTTTCCAGGTTCATCACAGAAAAAGAGATTGATCATACAATGAAGCATGTAAAAGAAGTTGTAGCCCACCTTAGAAAGGTTAGATCTGTTAAGTAGATGATTTTATGAAAAACATCGGAATCCCTAAAAGAGAAAAATCGTGTCTTGTTGTAATAGATGTACAGGAAAAATTTCGTCCTGTTATACACGAATTTGATGAAGTGGTTGAGAACATAAGTAAACTTGTGAAATCATTTCAGATTCTCAAAGTGCCTGTCATAGTCACAGAACAGAACCCTGAAAAACTTGGAAAAACTGTTCCTGAGATTTCCGAAGTAATTGAAAACAATGAAAGCATTAATAAAATGCATTTTTCATGTTGTGGCGAAAAAACATTTTCTGATAAGATCAAAGCAAGTGGCGCTAAGGATATAATTCTTTGTGGGGTTGAAACACATGTATGTGTTCTCAAAACAGCACTAGATCTTCTAAAAGACGATTATAATGTGTATGTTGTTTGTGACGCTGTATCATCGCGTAAGAAATTCGATACCAAAATTGCAATAAAAAGATTGAGACAATCGGGCGTATTTCTAAATACAGTGGAATCAATAATATTTCAATTAATGGATAGTGCCGGAACAGACGAGTTCAGAGAGATTATACGAGTAGTAAAGTGAGTCTCCACAATCGACGTATGAACTTAAGTTAATATTTAAATATGTGTTTAACACGTCTATTTGTTATTGGTGTTTTCTGATGGATAAAATTATTGAGTTGAGAATACATGGTAGAGGTGGTCAGGGAGCAAAGACAGCCGGCCAGATAATAGCAGAAGCTGCACTTGACAACGGAAAACATATCCAGGCATTTCCTGAATACGGTCCTGAGAGAACCGGTGCTCCTATGAAAACATATGTCAGGATATCCAATTCCGAAATAAAAACATATTCTCCTGTAATAAATCCGGATATTGTTATGGTAATTGATCCGACACTCATCGGCCAGATAGATGTAACATCTGGTATGACCGACAACGATGTTCTGATAGTTAACACAACTAGGTCATCTGATAAAATCAAAGAAAAAACAGGATTTAATGGTAAGATATATACTGTTGATGCTACAGAAATTTCAATTAATCACCTTGGAAAGAACCTACCAAACACACCAATGATAGGTGCTCTTATCAAAGTAACTGGTGTTGTTGAAATGGATTTTTTAATTGAAAGGGTTAAAAATACATTCCTTGATAAAATCGGTGAGGAAAAAACTAATGCTAACATAGCTTCAATAAAACAAGCTTATGAAGAGGTAAAATAATGACTGAAAAATTCCCGACAAACGAACAACTGAAAAACAAAGTAGGGTGGAAAGAAAAGCCAATTGGCGGAGCTGTTACAAGAACAGCGTCGGCTCTTGAAAACAAGACAGGTTCATGGAGGGCATTCAGGCCAATCATTGACGAGAAAAAATGCATAAACTGTGCTTTTTGTTCAGCATACTGTCCCGACAATGCAATACCATTTAAAGACGGTAAGAGGGAAGATGTCAATTTAGAATATTGCAAAGGATGCGGGATTTGCTCAAAAGTATGTCCTGTAAAAGCAATAGAAATGAAAGAGGAGTCTGAATTTCACAAGTGATGATTATGGCAGAAAAAATAGTTCCATTGACTGGTAATTATGCAATTGCAGAAGCAATGAGGCAGATAAATCCTGAAGTTGTTGCAGCTTATCCGATTACACCTCAGTCTTCCATAGTTGAGATGTTTTCACAGTTTGTTTCTGATGGCAAGGTTGATACCGAGATGGTAAGAGTTGAATCAGAACATTCTGCCATGTCGGCTGTTGTGGGCGCTTCGCTGACAGGAGTCAGGGCGATGACAGCGACATGTTCAGCTGGTCTTGCTCTTATGTGGGAAATTGCTGGTGTTGCATCCGGCCTCCGATGCCCAATTGTAATGGCCATTGCAAACAGGGCAATTTCAGCTCCGATAAACATTCACTGCGATCATTCGGATACAATGGGTGCAAGAGATTTGTCATGGATACAGATTTACTGCGAAAATGCTCAGGAAGCATACGAAACAATGTTCCTTGCATTGAAACTGGCTGAACACAAGGATGTTCAGCTTCCAGTAATGGTGTGCGAGGACGGTTTCATAACTTCTCACTGTGTCCAGAATGTGAAAATTTATGATGATCACGTAATGAGAAATTTTGTAGGCGAAAGGAAATCTGTAGATAATTTGTTCAATTTCGAAAATCCGATTGCAATGGGTTCAATAGAACTTCAGGATTATTACTTTGAAACTAAAAGGCAACAGCAACAAGCAATGTCAAGAGCACTTAAGGTTTATCTTGAAGTCGGAAATGAACTTTCGAAAGTTACTGGAAATGATTATGGCTATGTTGAAAGCTATAAAATGGATGATGCTGAAGTTGCAATAATAACAATGAGTTCTTCAGCTGGTACAACAAAAACCGTTGTTGATAGGATGAGGGAAGAGGGTAAAAAAGTCGGGCTCATCAAGCTCAGGCTTTACAGGCCGTTCCCGCACGGGGAAATAAGAAGGTCATTCAAAGGAATAAAAGCCATTGGTGTTCTTGAGAGAGCATTTGCGTATGGGGCTAACGCACCATTACTTTCAGATGTTAAGAGTGCTATTTACGAGTTGTCAGAAAAACCGAAGCTTCAGAGTTATGTTTTTGGCATGGGCGGAAGAGATTTACTCGAAGAACATGTTGAGCATGCATTTAATGAATTGCTTGCAGGTAAAACTGTAAAAGAGGAAAAATATCTAGGACTTAGGGAATGATTATGAATATCAAAGAGATTGCTGAAAAGAAAAAGAAGCTCACATCAGGTCACAGGATGTGCGGAGGATGTGCTGTGCCTATAATTGTTAACACAATACTTTCCTCAACAGATGATCAGATTGTTGTTTCAAATGCAACTGGATGTTTGGAAGTAGCAAGCACAATTTACCCGTACTCGAGCTGGAATGTTCCTTGGATGCATAGCGCTTTTGAAAATGCCGCTTCGTCTATTTCAGGTATAGTTGCAGCTTATGAAGCTCTTAAAAGAAAGGGAAAGATGAAAAAAGAAGTCAAATTTGTGGCGTTTGGCGGAGACGGCGGAACATATGATATAGGCATTCAGGCATTGTCCGGAGCTTTAGAAAGAAACCATAATTTTGTTTACGTTTGTTATGACAATGAAGCATACTGCAATACTGGTGGGCAGAGAAGTTCTGCAACACCATTTGGAGCTTCTGCAACAACAGATCCTGCAGGAAGTGTCAGACCCGGTAAACTTGAATTCAGAAAAGATTTAGTAAAAATTGTGGCTGCCCACAACATCCCTTATGTTGCACAGGCATCTGTCAGCAATCTTCCTGATTTATCGGCTAAGGCCAAAAAAGCCTTTGACGTGAAAGGTCCTGCATTTTTACTGGTATTTTCAACATGTCCAACAATATGGGGATCAAAAACAGAAGATACAGTTGACATTGCAAAAATGGCAGTTGATACATGCATATGGCCTCTTTATGAAATAGAGAACGGAAAATACAAAATAAACTATAAACCGTCAAACAAAAGACCAGTTGAGGACTTTTTGAAATCACAAAGGAGATTTAAGCATTTATTCTCTCTTTCCAATAAAAAAATAGTTGAGGAAATCCAAAATCATGTTGATAGTGAGTGGGAGAAATTGCTACAACTCGAAACTTAGGAGGGTGTTAATATGGTAAAAATTACACAGGAATTAGATAAGTGTATAGGCTGCGGAGCATGTGCAGCAGTATGTCCGGACAACTGGGAAATGAAAGGGGACAAAGCACATCCAAAAGCAACAGAACTTTCTGAAGTTGGTTGCAATAAAGAAGCAGTTGATGCATGTCCGGTTCAGTGCATACACATAGAAGAGTAAAAATCCATTTTAATATGCTGGTATTTATTTAAACCAGTCATTCTTAATTATTTTAATTGGAGTGTGAGTCTATGTTTGGTATGGGAAAAGACAAGTCAGTTCAGGAAGGATTGTACGCTGTAGCAACATCAATAATAATTGCTGCAATTATAATATCATTTTCAGTCGTGTATTCAGGAAATATCATTGCAGGTAATGATCTTAACATAATTAATACTGGTAACACTCAGCCTCAGGCTCAACCACAACAGCCGTCCGCAGGAGACGATGCGAAAATTTCAGCAGATGACGACGCGGTAAAGGGAAATGCAAACGCTCCTGTAACAATCATAGAATTCTCTGAATTCCAGTGTCCATTCTGCGGAAGATTTGCAAGAGACACACTTCCGTCAATAATCAAGGATTATGTTGACACGGGCAAAGTAAAGTTCGTATACAGGGACTTTGTCGTACATTCAAGTTCACAGAAAGCTCAGGAAGCAGCAGAATGTGCAGGCGACCAAAACAAGTACTGGGAATACCATGATATAGTTTACCAGAACCAAGGCGCTCTTGATGACGAAAGTCTTAAGAAGTATGCAACAGACATCGGTTTAAACATTGCAACATTCAATTCATGTTTTGATTCAAGAAAACACAAAGCAGAAGTTGAAAAAGACACAGCAGCAGGCAGGTCAGCTGGTGTCAGCGGAACACCGACATTCTTCATAAACGGAAACAAGTTTGTAGGTGCTCAGCCGTACTCAAAGTTCAAGACTGAAATTGACGCTGCTCTATCAGGTTAAGCTACCAAACTTTCTTTTCTTGGTAGCTACTGGAATTAAAAAACTTAGTGCGAAGAATACATCATGTTCTTTGGTAGAAAATACCCGACAGATTCAGAAGTTCGCAAGAGACTAAGCACTGCCAAGAATTACTGGCGAGACAGTTTCAAAAAGAGTGACATATACATTTTCGGTTCAAGAACAAAACATGGAAAAAAGAAACCCATACTTCTTTCATCAATAGGGATGCCAAATGATTCAATGATAATCAGGGATTTTATGGGAAAAAATTACTCATTTGAAGATAAGAAAATCGGTGAAAGTGAGATTAAAAATCCTTTTCAAATCAATGGAAAACTTTACAAATCCTGGACAGATACCCGAGAAAAATATAAAAGTAACATGAAATTCAAAAAAGATCAAAATTTCGGTGATAAGGAACTAATATACACACCAGAAGAAATGCGTAATAGTGGTTTTGTCGCAGATTGTAGTAGTTTTACTGCAGAAGACCTATCAAAAGCACAGAGAGTTCTAAAAATGTTTGCTGACTATCTCGGTGTACCCGAGGACGATACGCTTTGGGCTGCAAGGTATGTTATAGGTGAAACATTCACTGGCGAAGGGCATGCTTCCATGAATCTTGCTGATTTGGAATATGTAATGAAAAAAGATAATCGTGAGAAATGTACGTGGAGAAATCCTAATTCAACGACGTTTTTCTATGGTGCCCAAGAGAATGGGTGGAATAGTTTTTCAGGGTTTCCAAAAGTCGGATCTCGATTTTTTAGAATGAATCATAAGAATATATGGGGAAGTGCTGATCATAAAAATTGTTATATGAGAACAGATGAAATCGGTAACGTTGGGGGAAATTTCTACAAGAGATACAATACAATATTCCATTTTACTCAAGAAGACAGAACTAAATGGAATCAAAAAGTGATAGACGGTATGATTGCACTACATGGCGGTTCTCTTAAAATGAATGTTGAAGGCATGAAAACAATATTAAGACTTTCTGAATTACATACAGGGTCTGACAGAGTGAATGAGATAGCAGACAAACTCAGAGACATTGATTTGGGTGGTGGTCTTAAGATGATAGAAACCGTACGATCACATTCCGGTATAGAAAGAACACTTAATTTATTAGAAATTGCATAATCCCAAATCTTTAATACGTGCTAGAACAATTTCTATTAATGAAAACAGTTATACTTACGCATCCTGATTCAGATGGTATGTGTGCCGGGGCTGTTGCCCTTTCAAGGTTTCCTGATGCAAGTATATTTTTCACAAAACCAGTTTCCTTTTACAACGACCTGAATTCATGTGAGGCTGACAGGATAGTTATTTCCGATATAGCAATTCCAAGAAGGGATACTACAGATATTGTTGCACTAATGCAGGACAGGAGCAAAAACACTGAGATATATTACTTTGACCATCATAAGATTCCTGAAGATGCTGCCCAGAAACTGAAAAACTGTCTTAAGGCATATGTTACAGGAGATGCAAGCGCATCTGAGCTTATTTACAGATATTTCCAAAAAGAAATTCCTAAAGAAAGAATATGGATTGCAATATACGGTGCAATAGCAGATTACGAAAAGGATACAGAGTTTGTCGAAGAAAGAATAAGGAACTGGGACGCACGTGCACTGTACTTTGAAGCAGCAACAATAGTTCTTGGCATAAAGGACAGGAATTTTGATGATTATAGATCAAAGAGATTAATTGTAAAAACGCTTGCAAAGGGGGACAACCCTTCGGATATCCCAGGCCTTGTTGCAGCTGCAAAAAGAGTAGTTAACGCCGAATTTGATTTATACGATATTGTTAAGAAAGTTGCTAAAAAATCGGGCGATATCGGCTACGTTAAAGATGCACACTTGTTCGGGTTCCGTGGACCGACCGCAAAATTTGCAGGAACAGTTACAGGAAGCAGGGTTGGTCTTTCCGTGTACGACAGAAGAGGAGATCACCTCGACATAACAATGAGAACAGGTGATCCTGATATTATGTTGAATGAAATGGCCGAAGATGCAGGAGAAGCAGTTGGTGGATCAGGCGGCGGCCATCCGCAGGCATGCGGCGCCAGAATACCAATTGATGCCTTTGAAAAATTCCTAAAGGAACTCAACAAACTTCTTGTCAAAAATCCTAGGAAAGAATAATATTTATGTCACTATGTTATTCAATAATTATGGAGCACAAAGACGGTGAATTTGCTGTTAAATTTGCAAGGGAAGTCATAGAGAAATGGGTTAAAACAGAAAAACGTCCTGATGTTCCTAAGGTTTCTGGAATATTTAATGAAAAATCAGGAGTCTTTGCAACACTTCACGAATACCCTTCTAAAGAGCTTAGGGGTTGTATAGGTCTTCCTTATCCTAATAAG
>DAOWAL010000092.1 GCA_030634615.1 Candidatus Aenigmatarchaeota archaeon
AAGAAAATTCATGTTTTTTGGCAAATCTCAGAAATCAGGACACAAGATCACAAGATGAGATTGAGGAAAAACTCTATAAAATAGTTGGCCAACTCAGTCAAAAAGGATTCAAATCAGAACGTTACGACAGAGTAGAAGACTTTGCAAAAGAGGTTTGCATAGTTCCTGTTTCAGGAACAACTGGTGAAGGTGTACCAGATCTTCTCATGACACTTACAGGGCTTGCACAAAGATATTTAGAAAAGCGTCTTGAAGTGTCAGATAAAATCGGAAAGGGTACAATTCTCGAAGTAAGAGAATTCACGGGTCTTGGTACAACCATTGATGTCATACTTTATGATGGAACAATAAACAAGGGAGATACTCTTATCATAGGCGGAAACGAAATGGTTATCACAAAGGTGAAGGCTTTGATGAAACCTGAGCCGCTCAAGGAAATGAGAATTGAAAGAAAATTCAAAGCGATAGATCGTGTTTCTGCTGCAACCGGTGTTAAAATATCTGCCCCGGGAATTGAAAACGTAATTGCAGGGTCGCCTGTAAGGTTTGTTAAAAATGAAGCAGATATTGAAGCAGCAAAAGTTGAAATTGAAAAGGAAATTGAAGAAGTCGAAATAGAAACTGAAAGTGAAGGAATAATTATTAAGTCAGACACGTTGGGAAGTTTGGAAGGTATGATAAAAGCCCTAAAGGATTTGAACATTCCAATAAGAAAGGCAAAAGTGGGGAGAGTTCTGAAGGCAGATGTAATGGAAAGTTCTGGAATGAAAAATCCTGTAATATTCGCATTCCATATCGGAATACTACCAGATGCATTAGAAACTGCGAAAAGAGAAAACGTCAAGATTTTCAAGTCGGATATAATCTATAAAATACTGGAAGATTTCGATGAATGGGAAAAGGGAAAGAAGAAAGTGAAAGAAGCTAGTCTCTTGGACAGTGTAACACACCCCGGAAGAATGAGCGTTCTCCGTGGTTATGTTTTCAGGCAATCAAAACCTGCTGTATTCGGTGTTGAAATAACTGACGGCATTGTAAAAGTAGGATACAAGGTAAAACGAGGAGACGCAGTTGTCGGTGAAATAAAAGAACTACAAGCAGAAGGTAAGAACGTCAATTCAGCAAAGGCCGGAGACAAAGTAGCCGTATCAATGGATGGTGTTACCATCGGAAGACAGATAAACGAAGGCGACACACTGGAAAACTATGTCAGAGATAAAGATCTTTCAATCCTTCAACAACTTAAGCCTAAACTGACAGAGAGTGAAAGAAGACTTCTTGAAAAGATGGAAAAACAGTAGACGTTAATGTAAACCATTTAAATCCAATGCCCTTAATTCTTAGTTATGCAGGACTATGAAAAACTTCTGGATGTAGCTATTGAAAAACTGCCAAAGGACTCGGATTCTGGTGAAAGATTCCAGATGCCAAAGGCAAGCATAATGCCGGCAGGGGCAAGAACTGTTATAACAAACTTTACAGAAATTGCATCAACTCTTAGAAGAGAATCCGATCACCTGCAAAAATTCCTTTTAAAAGAACTTGCAACATCAGGCGAAATGCAGGGAAACAGACTTGTTGTCCAGGGAAGATTCAGATCAGAGATTGTTGATAAAAAAATTGATCTATACGCAAAGGAATATGTTATTTGTCCGGACTGCGGAAAGCCTGATACAAAGATAGCAAAAGAAGACAGACACTTATTTTTGAAATGTGAGGCATGCGGTTCAAAACATGTTGTCAAGAAAGTTTAATTTCATCTTGCAACAATAAACCCGGTTGGCATATTGATGTCAGGAACATCTATACACTCGCAGAATGTTTCCTCAGTTGATGAACATATCTGCATGTTTTCCATGAGCTCTTCGTTTGTAAATCCAGAAAGTGTCATGTCCGATGGAAGTGTTATTGAAAGTATATAGTTTGTATTTGCATATTCTGCTTCATACATCATAAATACCTGCCTACCAGTCTGACTTTCTATCATCTGTCGCACGTTCTCATTACTGTATGTTCCTTCGCCACCCATTACGTTAACACCCTGTTGCATGAGTATGCGTACAGTAGGGACGCATCCTTCAGGAAGATTACTGGAATCCCCAAACAGTGCACCAAGTTCCTGTGGATCCATTCCTATCATAGATGCAATGCTATCAAGCATGCTTGGGAATCCTCTGAAATTAAGTAAAACTACAATTGCAAGAATTATTATCGCAGCAACACCGACAATTTTAATCGGATCTTTTAGTAAGTGCGAACCCTGTTTCTCTACACTTTTTATTTCACCTGTAAAGGCACCCATGACAACAATTGCCCTTTTTTCATCCTTTACTAATAATATTTCCCAGTTGTTTTTATTGAGCTTTGCTTCTTTTGCATCGTATCCCCTGAGTAGGGTTTCTGCTGTTTTTTTAACTTCAGTTTCTTTCAACATCGGTGCATTTGTTTTTATTAAAATTCCTTCAAGTAGACCGATTCTTTCCCTGAGTGTTTTAATTGTGCCTTTATTGTTTGTTTTTTCATCTTCTCTTGTTATCATGAGAAATGAAAGAGCGAGTATAATAGAAGCAAGTAATCCCATAATAAAGCTGTCCATCTGAAGTGTTTCAAATATTGTTCCTTTCATAAAGAAAAGGAATCCCCGAAGAGCAACGCCAGACATTACGCATAAAAACCCTGCACCCATCATAACAGCCATTTTTATTGCAAATGGTATGTCTTTTTTAAGTCCTTTAACAGCAAGAGAACCAAAAACCCATGCAAGAACAATGTACATCGATAACTGCACTACTGAAAGTATCTGCGGCAGCATTTCGATTATGCCCATCATGGAAGGTAGCGCCATAGATATTATTTAACAACTTTCCTATAAATTAGAACTTTTTAAAAAACCCGTTTTCTGAAAGTTTTGTGATAAGTTCTTCCTCGCTCATTTCCATCATTAGCATGTCTTTTAGACTGTTGAGTGCTTCCTGGTACATATCAATTCCAAATATGTTTTTGTCTTTAAGTTCCCAACCATCACTGATTACTTTTACGTATAAGAAAAACGTATCTTTACCATCAGCTGTTATCTTATGCTTTTCACCCTCAAAAATTACCTCTTTCATGATGTTTAAACACGTGTTTAAACTTTAAGTTTTGTTAGTGTTCCAAACATGGCAATTGTCGATAGGCTTTGTGCCTTTAATGGTTTTCTGTGTAAAAAGTACTCATTCTGTGTTTTGATATATCAAATGTAGAAACCCTATTTAAAACTTTTCAACATTTCATATTTCATGTCATACATAACTAATTCGGAGATAATCGATTCGGTCCTGTTTGTTTCAGACAAAGGCTTGGATCTTGTTTTCAGACAATTTGTAAGTGATCCCCAATCAATTGTTGAAGCATTCAAGACGTATAAGAAACTTTCATTATATGTAGACAAACTTGTATCGAAGAAGTCAAAACTTTTGGACGGGGAATCTATGTATGTAATAGCTGATAGAACTGATAATGCAATTATTCCAGAACTTCAAAAGTTAGAAAAGGCTGCAGAATCAGTCAAAAATGGCAAAAGTGACTATTTAGTTGAAGAGATCGCCACATCAGCACTTATGCTTGAGGGGACATTGAAAAAAATACGAGATAAGGTGGATGCTCTCGAATAGCCATTTCTGTGTAAAAAGTAAGCCATTTTCAGGACTTTATACACAAAGCCTTGTCGATAAAAACCTTTATAAATATAGCATAATAGTATAATGATTAAGAACAGGCCAGTTCCAAGCGGAAACTAGCTTGTATCCGTTTCAATTACGCTTGTTCTTATTCGATATAACAAAAAAGGTAAATACTATGTCAAGAATGTATTCGAGAAGGAAAGGTAAATCCGGTTCAACTAAACCTATGCAGAAAGTTGCAAAATGGGTAGACTATAAACCAGAAGAAGTGGAAAACATTATCGTAAAGTACGCCAAGCAGGGTATACAAAGCGCACAGATAGGCCTGCTTTTGCGTGACCAGTACGGTATTCCTTCTGTTAAAGTAGCAACAAAGAAAACATTAAGTAAAATAATCAAAGACAATGATCTTTATGCAAAATTACCAGAAGACTTAATGAATCTTCTTAGAAGGGTTGTGGAACTTGGAGTACACCTGGAAAAAAACGGCAAGGATTATCAGTCATACAGGGGTCTTGAGCTTACTGAATCAAAAATCAGAAGACTTGTCAGATACTACATAAAGATTGGTACACTTCCAAAGAAATGGAAATACGATCCGGAACAGGCAAAACTTCTTATCAGGTGATGAGCACTTTTTATTTTGCTCACACATTTTAATTTATTTTTGAGAAAAGAATTAACCTCTAATTTCTTTTGCGTATTCTTCCATCTTGTTGAAGGATTCTTCCAGTACATCCATTGGCGGAAGGAACACTAGTCTGAAATGATCTGGCTTGGGATAACCAAATCCCGTACCAAAAACAGCAAGAATTTGTTTTTTGTAAAGAATATCGTAAATGAACTTTTTATCTTTTCGTTTATTTTAGATCTCACTCTCGATATTTTCCTGCCAGATCTTTTTTAAGTATACCAAATGAATCCTTGAGCATTTTTATTCCGTCTCTTACCGCGCTTACGGTGCTACCTTTCTTATCTATCCAAGTCACGGGAACTTCTTTTACTCTAAAACCTTTCTTTTTAGCGACGTATAATATCTCTACATCAAAAGCGAAACCGTCTAACGTTTGTAAGGAAGCTATTTTCTTCGCTACTTTTGTCCTAAAAAGCTTGAATCCACATTGGGTATCTTTGAATCCCCTGACAACAAAAATCCTGATGACAAGAGGAAAAACCTTACCCAAGAACTGCCTGAATTTTGGCTGGATTACACGTATATCTGACTCCTTCATGTTTCTTGAGGCTATCACGATATCAAAATCTTTTATATGATTCATGAACTTGGTGAGTTCTCCGATAGGTGTTGCAAGGTCACTATCCATGAAAAGAACATTCTCTTTTTTCGCCTCTAGGAATCCTCGTCTGACAGAATAACCCTTTCCCCGATTCCTCTCGTTCCTTAGAACACGACAACCCTGTTTTTTATATTTCGAAGCAACGAAACTGGTTTTATCATAAGAAAAATCATCAACCACTATAATTTCGTAATCAGTGA
>DAOWAL010000078.1 GCA_030634615.1 Candidatus Aenigmatarchaeota archaeon
ATTTGCATCGATTATGGTAGCAGTAGTACTCATAAGTGTATTTGCAGTACTAACTCAGGATATAGGAATTATAATAAATGTCGGAGTGATATCGCTTTTCATAGTAATTACGCCGCTATTCCTCATTCGTTATGTCGAATTTCTGTGGATAAAATCTGTTGAAAAACAGTTTCCAGCATTTATACGGGATCTCGGAGGAATCAAAAAATCAGGTATATCACTTTCAGAAGCAATAAAAATAAACACGAAAAACAATTACGGAAAACTGACACCCGAGGTTCTGAAATTTTCAAACAGGCTTTCCTGGGGCGTTCACTTCCTCAGAGCACTTGAAATATTCGGCAAGAGATTCAGGTCATCCAAAATAATAACAGAAATTCTTGGGATACTCAAGGAGTCTTACATTTCAGGCGGGAACATAAGTAAGACACTGGACTCTTTGTCAAAGGACATGATAACACTGAGGGAAATTGAAGAGGAAAGAAAATCTGTTGTTAAGCAGCATGTAATGATAATGTATGGTATATTTTTCATGTTCGTTGTTATATCAATATCAATAATCTATGTTCTTGTACCGATGATGGGTCAGCCTTCTGCAGGGACCTCAGGTCCTTTTATGATGGGCTTTGACGATCCTTGTAATAAATTTTCAATGGTATTTCCATGCGGATTTTTCGAACTCATGTGCGTGGCGTTTGTTGTACCGTCCGGTATTGGCTGTTATTACTTTGCACTATTCTTCACAGTTCTTGTAATGCAGGCACTATTCATGGGACTCATAGCAGGACAACTGGGTGAAAATTCAGTAATTGGCGGTGTCAAGCATTCTCTTATCATGCTTGCGGCAGTATTTGTAATATTCATGTTCATGCTTAGAACTGGTCTTCTTCCGGTTACGTAGCCATTCTTTTAAAGAAGGCCAGTTTAATAGATGTTATGGAATTTTTCATTTACGAGTATTTTCTAAAGCCAATACTTTCAAATGGCTGGTTCAATCCAATTAATTCAATAGTGTATGGTATCATACTCGTTGCAGCAGTTTATCTGGTCTTTAAGTTGCTTAAAAAAATGAACATAAAAATCGACAGGTATTTCCTTTATTCAATACTACCGTTTATACTTTGGGCAGCGGGAACAAGGGTTCTCCACGACGCTGCGTTTGCAGGTGTTTTAACAGGGCAAGTGGGGGAATTCTATGCACTCCCAATTTTCCCGACACCTGGCTCATACTTGATAACATTTCTTGTTGCACTTGTAACACTTCTAATATCATTAGTAATACAGAGATACTCAAAGTTACCTTACTGGAAAGCAATGGTTTCAATTGGAATAGTGCTCAACGTGATAAACTTTGTTCTAATACCAAGAATCGACTTCATTCCAATGTTCATGATACTCGGTCTTACTGCTGTTTGGGGTGCTATCTTTTTCGGGATTCACAAAATTTCATTCACTTCAACAAAACTCAAAAGACTAAAAGATATTTTCACAAAGGAAAACGTAGGTCTTTTAACAGCTCACATGCATGATGCAAGTGCCACGTTTGTTGCCATGACATTTTTTGGTTATCTTGAACAACACCCACTTCCAAGAATGTTAATAGAAATGACAAATCCGGGAGCTATGTTCGCTCTAAAACTCGTTGTCATGATCCCGGTTCTTTATGCGATAGATAAATATGCTGAAGATGGTCAGTTCAAAACATTCCTTAAAATCGTAATTCTGATACTAGGTCTTGCACCTGGGTTAAGAGACATGATAAGATTAATGGTAGCTGTTTGATTATATATATTTTTTCATGTTTTGGGTCAATTTTGATTTAATATGGTAACAAATCTTCTATCTATTGCGCATTTTTAGATATTCTTCCCATATTTTTTTACCATCAATTTCATTGCCTAATTTTATCTGAGACATCCACTCATTATATGCTGCTGTACATTCAGGAGCATTGGAACCTTCTGGGCAACATATTTTGTCTATGCACTTAAGAGGCTTTTTATTACCATCACCATCTATATCGTAAAGGTATTGGCCAAAACTTTCATCAATTGGACATTGCAAGTGATTTTGGCAGCATTCGTCATCACTACTACATTCTGATTCACCAAGGTTACAACCACGAAGTTTTTCTTTCTGGTAAGAGCAATAATTACTTCTACCTGGACTTGTTGGTGGTGCTGTGGTTGTACAAACATCATCAAAATTAAATAGCGTGTCTTTTTGTTCCCATTTTGAGAATGTATATGTTGCATCTGCTGTTATGGTATATGTCTTTTTTGGAACTGTTATTGGTGGACTTATTTTATTATAATTACAGAACACCGCTTTTGATGCTTGATTTTTAAGATTAAACGTGTATGTTTGTACATCATTGTTAACGTTTCCTACCGGTGTTTCTATAATTGTACACTCTTTTCCTTTATTAGATTCTACAATAAAAATTGTAGGTACGTGGAAGTTGACTACAGCATTTGTTATCTTGGTTTTCTGAGGCCATGTGCTTGTAAGATTAAATCCAACATAGAACGGTGAATCGTGTTTTATTGGCTGGTCCATTGATCCAAGATTAAGGCTTGCTGGGGATGTTGAAACTGTTGACAATCTAGGGCCTCTGTGCAATAATTCCATTTCTGATAATCTTTTCCATTCTTCATCTGAAATGAACTCCAACTGCAAACTGGATTCAGATTCGTATTCATATGTAACATTTAAAACAAACGGTATATATTTTTCTCTAATTGTACGATCTTTTCCAGCCGCGTTTTCACTTTTCCATTTGGATGCAAGGAAGTCTGCACATTCCATTTTCCCGACTAAAAATATCGAAACAGCGTCCTGCATTTCCACATCATTCATTCCATAGATTTCATAGAGGTCATCGTTTTCCACAACGCTTATGGTGTATCTGTACCACGGTTTTTCGTATTTGTCATCGTATGTAAATGTCATTGGATTTTTCAAATTCGATGCATCTTTCCCTATCTTGAATTTTTCAACATCTGTGAGTAATTCGACTTTAATATTCTTTGCATGATATATGCCCTTATTTGTGAGGTCTATTTGTATCACAAACGGTTCATCGATATAGATAGATTGGACGTCAAATCGTGTTATTTCAAGTCCATACGCTCCTTTTTGAACTAGATCATTCTCACCATAATTTCCTTGTGTTATTTGTTTTGCAAACTCTGAGGGGCTTGTTAAAAGAAGGAATGTTTGACCAAACGTATTTTGAAAACCTGCCATTACATCTCCTAGTGGACCAAATGCCCCGCTTACTGTTGTGTAAACCGTTGGCCACCATTCACCGAAAAATGCAGTCCCCATTGTTTGTTGTCCTTCGCCAAATCCAAATGCCAAAAACCCTATAACAAGTATTATGACACCCATCCATGGTCTTGTTTCAGGTGGAGTAGAAAGTCCACTGAAAAGCCCAATTAGCCAGATTATGAAAAATAGTGTTGCAAATGATCCATCGCCAGTGAACCCAAAACCGCCTGAAACGAAAAACGCTCCCATTGTGAATATGAAAATGACAAGATGTATGGTATTAGAAGATTCTCCTGTTGCCTTTGCCATAAATCCTATGGCCCTTGCTACGCTTTTCTTTTCACTTGCTACTGGTGCTACAAAGAAGAATGCGAGCGATAACCATCCGAGTTCAGGTGCTCCAAATATTCCGGATGTTGAAGATAAACCAAATATGTAAAATGCTATGAATATTGCAAAAAACATTCTTGACGCAGATTCTATGAATTCGTATGGCCTATCTGGTGCAAATTCTATTTTCATTGAAAAATACGAACCAAATGCCACAAAAAGTACCAAAAGGTTTGCTAAAGGTACTTGAAGATCGTATATACCTAATGTCAGGAAAACCAAAAAGAACACTTTTGTAACAGCTTTTACAAATGCAATTCCAACATTCGCACGATTATCTCGAGTGGCCATCATACTGCCTAAACTAAATTGTTTATGGTTTTCAACCTTTTCATTTTCTTCTGGGTCAGGGAAAATGAGATGGGCTGCCAGCATCCCAAAAGACCATAATAAATAAGTATTGTCAAAAACAGCCGCCAAAAATATGCCTATTGACAAAGCAAAAATTGAAAATACAACACCCTTCACACCATGACCAGTTTTGTCAACAAATCTGTTAAAAGCGTTTTTATGCCCTGAGTCGAGTTCATCGGCAATCTGCTTTTCCTTTCCTTCTTTCACTTCTTTTTTTATAGAATCTGCTGATTCTTTGTATGATTCTTGGATTTTTTTCGAAAATCTTCCTACTTCGTTTCCGTGGAAACCAAATGAATTGAGTTCGTTATTTTTAATTAAATCATGTTTAAAATCATCTTCGGAAACATTAACTGCACCATGTTTGCTTATGTTTGTATCTATCTCTCCCATTTTTTGGTCCACGCTTTTTTTGGCTTCTTCATATTCAGTTCTTTTACCTAAACTGGCTTTACCAGTAGTTACCCACTTATTAGCAGTTGCATCCCATGTTGTCGAGACACCATATTTGTTCTGAAGTTGCTGATAAAGATGTGCTCTTAGTGCTCTTGCGTTTTTTCTTTTCACAGTTTTCCTCTGTTTGAGCCATTGATCATATTCTTGTTCTGTAAGTTCCGCTCTCCAGTTACATGACGGATCAGTGCACTGAAATCTGAAAAGAGTTCCTTCTTGAGTCTTAAATTCCTCTATAATTACAGATGCTTGAGTATTAGGATTTCTTGCCATACATTGTGGACACCTCAACTCGGCATCTACACTTCTGTTGAATGCGTCAGGAGCGCCTGCAGGAGCAGGTGCTGCACCATGTGGAGTGTGCCTTTCAAGCCTGCCGTTGGTTCCAAAGTGAAACTTCATCCAGCAACGCCTGCAGTGTAATATGATACCATGCGTTGGATCATTTCCTGCCACTACAAGTTCGTATTTTTCATCTGATTTAGAACAATGTGGACAAAATGGATTACTTGTACCTGTTGGAGTCGGAGTTGTCGGTGGCGGTGTAGTTGGAGGTGGTGTCGGTGGTGGATTTGGAGTCGGAGTTGTCGGTGGCGGTGTAGTTGGTGTACGTCTTGTTGAAAACTTTTGCAACTTAACCTCCTTTACTTTACCTTTCAGCATGTATTCTGCACCTTCTAAAGCATGCTGAGGAAGAATACCCTGTGCCGCTAATTGCTGATTAATATTAATAGCTTGTGTGTTTCTATTTTGTATTTCTGAAGGTAATTCCTCTAAAAATCGTTTTATCCGTTTGTAATGAGATCTTTTACTTCGTTTAGATTCTGTCTTCCAATTCACTCTTGGAAACATTATAGTTCTCACCACACGGAGTGCATGGAGATCTCTTCCTAGAATACTTCTTTCTTCTCCTTGGAGATCGTCACGTTTTTTCCCTCTGCCAAATAATTTAAAACGTTCTAAGGCCATGTAATTCAACCTATTAAATTATTACTTGTCAAATCTATAAATCTATAATATACAAAAAAATGATCCAAACACTGAAAATTATGTATTCTCATAAGAAAAAACTTGAAGAGATACATTATCCGAGTATCTCTTCATTGCTGAACCAGAGTGCTACTTCAGTTTCGGCTTCTTCAGGGGTTCCTGAAGCGTGTACAAGGTTTCTTACAGATCTGCCTTCTTTGTCTGCTGCTTCAAATGAATCCTTTCCAAGATCTCCTCGGATTGTTCCCTTATCTGATTTTACAGGATCTGTTAAACCAACTAAAGCACGAACTTTCTTAATAGCATCAAATCCTTCAAATACCATTGCAACAACAGGACCCTCGAGCATGTATTCCTCAAGGCCTTTGTAGAATGGTTTGTCAATATGAGCGGCATAATGTTTCCTCAGAAGTTCTG
>DAOWAL010000050.1 GCA_030634615.1 Candidatus Aenigmatarchaeota archaeon
CCTGAATTAAGTCAGCATACAGAAAATTATTACGAAATATATTAAGTTATCATTAACATACCACTGGGTTGATGGTGTAGTTCCGTCTAAATCAAATTTTGTTATGTTAAAATATTGACTTTCGGCTTCATACATTTCAAGCGTATCGTTTACCGGGTACCATGATGTTATGTTCGGTGCATGGTTTACGTATACGACAGAAAGGCTTATGATCTCATAATCCCATAATTCTCCGTCTGTTACTGATATCAATATAGAATATGTCCCGTTCAGGCTCTCGTTAACGTAGAAACTTATCATCCCCGTTTCCTGACTGATGTTGAAAATTGTTGAATTGTCATAGAAACTTATATTATTCCATTCAGGCTTTACATCAACATCTGTTACATTGACATCGTATGTATAGTTCTCAAAAATTATAGCTGTTTGTGCTCCTATTGTATGTAATACCGGTGCGTTATTTACATCTATTATTTCAAAATCAACAGATTCCCAGTCCAGTGCTCCATGTTCATCCATTGCCCAGATTAAAACTGTATGGTTTCCGACATCAATTTGATCCGGTGTGAAATATATTACACCTGTATTTGAATTCATCTGAAACATGTTTGTGTTTTCTCCGTAGAAAATGGTGTCGTTATCAGGATCTGTTGCATTAACATCGTAGATGAACAGTTCACTTTCATTTATTGTAAAGTCTGGTATCGGATCAAGTATAGGTGCCCTGTTTTCCATATAAATAGTAAATTTTACAATTTTCCAGTCAATTATTCTACCGCCGCATAAACTATCTACTGATATGTTTATGTAATAAATACCCTCGTCTGCTTCTTGTGGTGTAAATGAAATTACCCCTGTTATATTATTTATTTCAAATAGACTTGTGTCATCATGGAATATCGTGTTTAAGCCGGGTTCTGTTATTTCAACGTCATAAGTATATGGTATATTGAAATACGCACTCTGGTCACCTATTGGTACAATACTAAAATTTTTCTCTACACAAAAACTTATGGTACCACTTGCAGCATTTGCTGTTGGTGTCTGAAAAATGTCTATATTAGTATAAACTGCCAACTGTAATGCTAAAACTACTACAAATGTAATTAATAAAATTACTACAACTTTATTAGAAACTTGTTCCATATAATTTATCTTTGTGGAGAACAATTAAATAATGTCTGTTAACCAAGCCTTTTTTGTGCAAATTTACGCTTTCTTTTTCTAATAAAGAAGAACAAAACCACTACAATTACAACAATTATAATTATAATCACAATTATTGCCCAAAACCAAAAATTCGGTTTTTCTACAACAGTTATTGTAATTTCCTTGGAAACCTCTTTGTCTAGGTAATATACTGTTACATTTGCATCATAATTTCCAGGACCAATTGCTCCTGATGTGTCCCAGTACATTTCAAGGTTTGCTTCTCCCCATGGTGTCAGTGTAATACTTGGGCTTGCTGAACTATCTACGTAAAGTCCTCTTTTTATTGTCATACGTGAATGAACATTTGGTATATTCTCATCCCAGAGGCTTGCAATTTGAGCAACGACTTTCCCAGGTGTTCCATTGACTATGGGCTCTGTTGTAACATTTAATATAACAATACTTGGTGTCCCGAGCCTGAAATCCTTTTTAATTTCATTTTTTATACCATCGTAATGTACAATTGCATATGCTTTGTAGTTACCTGGTTTCATATTTGTTGCCATCCATTCGGATGATAAATCTACGCTATAATCTGGATCAAGTTTGACTTTTTCCGTTTGGAATGCTCCAACATTTTTACCTGTTGACTCATAAATTTCGAAAAATGTCCAGATTTCATCTATTGTTGTATTTCCTCTATGATCTACGTGTACATTAAATTTTACACTTTCATTAACTCTTGCATTTTCAATTGTAAAATATGTTTCTATATATTTTCCAGGAAATGGAACAAAAACATAAAGACCTGTTCCTACAACTTCTTTTGCTGATAACATTGAATTTTTATCCGGTGGAGTGGCTTGAATTGCGTGTATTTTTAGTATATGTTCACCCGGTGTATCGAGCTTTTCAGGAAGTTTTACTTTTAATGTTATTTGTTTAACAAAACTAGGTTCTGGTTTTGGTCCCAGTGTAAAATTATATTCACTCAATTCTCCATATTCTTCGAGATCACCACCGAGTTTCATTTCAACAGGGAAGTCGAAGGCGTAACTATTAAAAACGGATACTGTATATTCTCTTTCAAATCCTGGAACAAAATTAATATATTCGATTCTGCTTGGTGCTATACCAAGAGCTGAAACATTAGAAAAAGAAAATATGATGAACAAAAAAAGAAATAAGAAAGTTTTTTCGTTCATGTTAACACATTAGTTTTAACAGGATCCACAATCTCCAGCAGCACATATTGTCATTGTATTGGATTTTTCACCTTCAGCATCTGTTGGAATACCGAGTTCCCAGTGTATTCTCACTTCATCGTTTTCGTCTGTATGATTTACAGTATCACATATTGTTGTATACGATGTAGTAACTGCTGTCCATGTGTCCGCTAGAGTACCATAGCACGAGTCAGCATCTGCTCCGGTTTCTGCTACACTTTCATTGTTTTTGCCTGCGAACCTAAATGTTGGTGTTTGATCTGCTCCTCCTATGAAAGCTACTGCACTAGATCCTGCCTGCACTCTGAGACAAGTAGTAACGTCATTACCGTCCACTCTAGCAACGAATGGGTAAACAAGTGTTCCAGTACCAAGATCAGTTCCATTTCCCTGTGAACCGTTGTTGAAACATTCTGCTGCTGCACGACCAACACCACAGTTATCGGATTCATTTGATGCTATGTTTAATATACCGTTTCCTGTTGTTGATGGATACCCCTCACCAAATTCGGAGTCGTTTCTAAGTAGTACTATCTCAACAGCAGAGTCTAATGTCAAATTAACCAAACCTGTACCTGTTGCTGCGCCTGTTATAGATTCCCCGAGTGGTTTGAAAGTTACTGTGGCTACACTAAATAATGACATTACTATCACAATGCTCAATAATCCTGCCAACATGTTGTTTGATACTTCTGTCATAATTTCCTCCAATTTTAAGTTATTCACTAACTTCTTCGTTTGAATTTATTTTCAAATTCACCATACCAACTCCCATTGCTGGCTCAGAAGAAGCTACACCCTCATTTAAAATTCTTAGGTGCACTTCCCCGTAATTGGTTGTTTTGGGAGCTTCTTGAGATATAAATGAATGAGTTAGTAACACGTAATTTCCAAATAATGAAATCCCAACCAACACAATGGTCAAAACCAATAATAAGTTCTTCGTAATCGAATCAGATGCCATACCAATAAACCCTCTTATAACAATATTATATTAAAATTTATTTAAATGCTTATTGATCCAAAAAAGAAATCTTGATCCAAAAAAGGAATCCAGTCTCCATAATCACGTTCTTCTGATATCAATCACAGCTTTATTTTGATAAGTTCCCTTCTTTTCTACAATTATTCTATTATATCCTCTTCCTATTTTCTGGGTCCTGTTAATATCCAAATTGCTGTATTCAATAACAATTTTGAGTGGGTGTGCATTTCCCAGTCCAAAAGCAAATGTTGGTGAAATTTGAGATAGGAATTCCTGACTTTCAATCAATTGCATTCTTTTGTCTATGTTTATCCAGTTGCCTTTTGTAAGAGCCAACAATACACCTGAATTAGAAAATCCATTATTGAGACCAAGAGCGTATGTTGATGCATCTTTTTCAGTAAATGTCGATATTGACGATTCTGAAATAGAAACTATTGCAGATAATACATTACTGATATATGAAGCCATGTAAAAATCATTTGGTGTCATATAAACACTTGGTGTCAATGTTGAAAATGTTTTTTCACCAACACCGGACGATGGAATATATATTTTTGCACCTGTACTGTTGAGTACGAGTTTGATCTGCATGGACATATTTCTTACTGCTATTTTTGAAGAATCAGAATCTTTGTTCTCGTATATATCTGTAAGCAGTACATTAATTGTCCACACACCATCTGCATTTATTGGCAGTGTGTAATTATACTCAAACACATAACCATTTGTTATTTGAGATACATTTGTCATTAGTACATTATTCACAACTATAGAATCAGACGAATCACGTATGATTAATGTTGCATTTGAAAGATGTTCTCTTCCTAATCCATGTGTTGACTGAGCCCTTATTCTGACCAAGCTACCTGGCTGGAATATGGTTTTTTCTTCAATACTTGAAGAGTAGGTGCCCACCGATACATATGGAAGAGGTTCTTGTAATGTTGCGGACAATAACGTGGAACTGGATATATTGATATAATTTTCACTTGCGGAGTAACCCAATTTGCTTACGTTTACTGTATAATTCGTGTAATAAAATTTTCCTGACGTTGTTTGATTGTATTCTGTTAAGATCTTTCTTGGTACACTTCCGGATGAATTTGTTAATTCGTTTGAAACCAATGTCCCATGAGTATCTGTTATGTTTACTATTGCGTTTTGAATTGGTGTACTGAGTGTATCTGACACTAACACATCCAAATACCATTTTACCCATAACCTTGCACTGTTGTCAACAGAAACATCACTTTTGTTAAATGTTAAATTCAATAAATAGTTATCCATACTTGAACTGGCATCTGAATATATTTCATTTCCTCCTGAATTTTCTATGACAGTGTCTTTGATCCAGCAGTTTTGTGAATAAGTTAAGCGAGCACCTTGATTAGAATTTGAAATAATGGTTGACCCAGTAACATTTGTATTTGTCGCGTAATGCAACTGTAATCCATGTATTGTATTGTTGTTAATTGTTGTATTAATGATTTTACACCCAGAAGATGATTCTACACCTAACCCATTTACATTGTTTGCATTTGTTATGCTGTCTTTTACTATATTATTGTCAGACGATGCATCCATGAGAATACCGTAGTTTATACCATCTGACGCATTAACATTTGTTAAATTGTTGTTTGAAGAACCTGTTAAATACAAACCATGACCAATGTTTGTATCAGACGTAACGTTTTCAAAGATACTTCCTGTTACACTTGTCACGTGAATACCCCTGCCCTGATTTGATCTTGTAATCGTACTTGAAATGTTGTGTGAATTTGAAGATTCAAGATATATTCCATCTGCCCAATCTCTCACCAAACAATTTTTTACTTCAATGCTATTGTAACCGTTTGTGTGTATACCATATGTACTAAGGGAGTCTGTGCCATCTATCATATGACCATCGCAATCAATTATCACATTACTTGCTTGAATGTCAATACAAGTTGTATTGGGACTATTTACTATGTCTTGCGTAAGGGTGTAAGTGTCTGCGCTGTTAATTATCGTACAATTGGCAATCGGGGCAGCTGATGATGATTGGATATTGATTGTCAAGACTAATAAAAAAACTATCAAAATCAGGACATTCCCAACCCCTTTCATATGATATAATTAGTTATATCCCAATAAAAACAATCGTCAATTTAAATTTTCCATACAATAACTGATTGCATGGACAGGAGAGTTTACATTCTTCCGATAGTAAGTGTATTATTTGTGATATTCTCATTCACGAATCCGGATCTATCAGGATATATTGTTGCCGATTCAGGGACCAGTGAACTGTCCGCAGATATATCTGTTTCAATAAGTACGGATGGTTTTATACCAGTTGATTCTATTGTTACAGTATATCTTGATGATGTATCATCTTCAATGAAATTCACAGATTTTATTGAAAAAAGCGACAATGAAAAAAACATTGTAAATTGTAAAATAGAACAAATGTCATATAGCGGGAAATGTTACACTGGACCGTATACATACATTTTGGACATTTCAGAATTCGATATTGACACGATAACAGAAACAGGAAATCACATGATTGTAATAGAAGTTTCCTATGGAAATTTTGTGATATCAAGAGATGAACATGTTGTTGATGTATGAAGTCATTCACGTTCCAATTTCATTTTCAGAATATCTCTCAACTTATTAGATAGACTTTCCAACCTTTCTTCATTCCTTTCCATATAATATATATTCACAAAGAAACCTTTGTATGCTATTTTATTTCTCAGCTGTCTGAGACCATCTATAAAAATAATATCGGAATCAGCAAATTCATCGTGGAATTCTTTCAGGTATCCGATAAGTACTTCATGACTTAATGTTTTGTACCCGTCTATTACCATCATTGCTGTGATGATCTCTTTTATGATTTCATAATAACTTTCCACTTTCAACGAGGTGAACATTTCATTGTCCAAAAGTTTGATGGCCTTTGATCTCACCTCGATCATCTTGTATATGGATCTTGCCATACTTTTATCTTTTCTGACTTTTCTTATCTCATTTTTTGAATCTTTCCAGTATTTCATTTAAGCACATCCAAATAACCATATAATACTATTCCATTGATTATGTTGTTCAGAAGTTCTTTGGGAACATCATTAACCGAACTCTCAGCCAACATGTTTATCTTTCTCTTCATTAAATTCTCGTATTTCTTCATTTTGATATCTTTCTCTTTTGCTACCACGAAAATATCTATGTCACTGTTTTCAATGTCTTCTCCTCTGGAAGCGGATCCGAATATGACTATAGCATCTGGTGTAAGGTTATCAACCAAAAAATCAACAAGTCCACTTTCTTGAATTCTAAGAAGAATATCATTCCTCTTATACAACCTAAATTTTTTGTTATGTGATGACGAGTAACCTGGGTATATGTCCCCATCTCTTTTTTCGATGAGTTCTTCTTTCTGTAATCTTTTTATGTGGAGTTTGACAGAAGGCATACCGAGGTTTAGTAGTCTTGAAATTTCTCTGAGATGAAAAATCTTTCCTGGTCTGTCAAAGAAAAGTTTCATTACCCTGTAAGTGTTATATTTTTGTATCATCTGATATAATATTGTATCACCTGATATATAAATTTATCACTTCTTCCTTCTCTTGAAGTAGAAGAACCATCCAACGTTTATGAATATCAGTATGAAAACAATAGGAACGAGTAAATCAACCCCAGGACTTGAGCCGGGTTCTCTTCTTGATATAGCTCTTGCGGTGACACCAACAATTTCAGTTTCAATGTTTTCAAGGGTTATGTATGTTTTGAGCTCCTTTTCCGTTGTCCTGCCTTCGTAATGTAATATTATTTTACCTTCATATGCACCCTTATCAACACCTTCAGTATCCCAGTAAGCATACAATATACCTCTTCTAAGTGCATCTAGTGATGTTGAAGCTGATTTGAAGTTTGCTATATTATCTCCATCCTGGCTGGTTATTATAATCTCTGCAAAAATATCATCAATTTTCTGATTCCACTTGTTTTCCATGTTTATTTCAAATTTGGCAATTCCGCCCAAAACAAAGTTATTTACTGAAATGTCAAGTACGTCAACCCTCAGTGCACCAATTTCAAAAGTCTTTTCAACAACACCGACCTTTTCATCATAATTCACTGTTACAACTGCATGATATCTCCCAGGATTGACATTTGCTTTCCACGGTACTATTACCTCTCCTCTCTTCTTCGATTCGATACTTATCTCCTCACTTTCAATTGATGCTATGACTTCATTTGTTGGACCAAGTATGTCTACTATTGCAGATGCTTTAAGGATATCTTCATCACCAACATTGTATATCTTTACAAAGAAGGTGGTATCTTCATCAGGCCCGCTTTCATGTATGACTAAATCCAAGTCAGCATATTTTCCAGGATATGGTACCTTAACTCTCAGCTGATGTATGACAGCTGTTGTTGCCATGACAACCTGACCAGTTTGTGCACCTTCGGGTGGCATTTCCATAACAACTATCTTTGCCCAGTGATCACCTGGCTGATCAATTTCTGCCGGTAATTTGTAACTGTATGTAAACTTCTTTGATTCGTCAGATTCTGTAAAGTCAACAATATTTTTGTCAGATGTTATGTAGTCCATTAGATCACCTTCTGCATAGACAAGCGCTCTGAATTCCTTGCGCTCGTTGTTGAGTATTGTGAATGTTACCTGTCCTTCTTTGTTTGGTTCAAAATCCATGGTTGCCCTACCGGGTGTGATACCGATTGCCTGCGCATTTACAGGAAGCATAGCAAGTACTATGACAATTACAATAACTGCAACTATCAGATTAAGCCTGTTCTGCTTCAACATCTTCCTCTTCTCCTATTTTTACAGAATCACCCACACCCACAACCATTGCACCGGTTATTGAGCGAAGCATTATTTCCGTGTTGCCTTCGTTCTTGACACTTTCAGAATCCCTTGCAAGAACAACACTTGACTCAACCGTGAATTTTCTAACCTTACTTTCAGCATTTTTCGATTGCACTTTCCAG
>DAOWAL010000123.1 GCA_030634615.1 Candidatus Aenigmatarchaeota archaeon
ACCTGTAAGGCTGTTTAAAAGCATCTCCATTCCCCGCGGGCTGGCTGATGCCGCTTCTGCAATTTCTCCTGCCGTGTGTTTGCCGTTTGCTATGTGGGTGAATACTTCAAGGTCAACACCTGCAACAAGCACACGATTCGGCGCAAAAGAAAAACTTATTTCAAATATCTTTTCAGGAGTTGTCACCTGTTCGTTTTTTTCCGTTTTTTGCATGTTATTTCCTCCTATAACCAGAAATAGATAATTATTGATTCTACATGATTGTTAATAACATTTCCTATCACTTGCTCTGTAGCATGAATCCAATAAACTCATTGAAATTGTTTTTTTCTAACTTCTTATTAATCATGCAATAAATCAATAAAAGAATTAACTATATATACAACTATCTTTTACTATACATAAAGAGTTAACTTTTAGAAATAATGGTGGTTCTTATGATATACCAACGACATGATATAGAAGAAATTGAAGGTATTGGTGTTAGTCGTACAGCTTCAATGCGCAGTATTGGGATAACAGCAACAGAAGACCTATTGTCAGCATCTGAACTTCGACTAAAACGGATGCTTGATAAAATTGAGAGATTTCCTGTAAGCCGAGTGAAGGAATTTCTGGCGCATGCAACACTTATGCAAGTAACTGGTCTTGATGGACAGCATGCTGAAGCTTTATACCTTGCAGGGCGGCGAACATTAACCAGACTGGCTGCCCCGGACCCCTCTGTAATCGTTCGCGAGCTTGACCAAGCAGTTGAGGAAGGAACAATTCCAGAAGGTATTGACATTGCAACTGCAACACGTTGGCAAAAACATGCATTGATTATTAATTACACAGGTACTATTACTGGAATTGTTGAATCTGAAGGTAACCCTATTGATAGTGCTATAGTGTACTGCGAACAGGAACAAGCTGTGACCGATAGCACTGGTAAGTTTTGGCTTCCATCCATTCCGTTTGGTACAGCAAAATTAATTATCAAGGCAGAGGGTTACAAGCGACTCACACGGAAGATTAAAGTTGGTGTAGATTCGCTTCCACTGCATAAATTCACACTGACATCTGGACAGGATGAGGAAATAATAGTCGATGAAACAGACGGTAACGCTATCAGAACTGTTGACGCAGATGATAAAATTGTTTTTTACGATGTTGAACTTGAAGAACTTCCTGACGGCACTCCACTTCAGTTAAGACACCGTTATAGGAACGGAAATGTACGCTTAATCGGAGTACACCGTAGGCGTCATAACAACTTAATCGAAATTCCTAGAGTTGTTGTGTCGGGAAGCCTAATTGATGAAGGTGCAATAGCAGAAGACGTCTACATCTTAAGTAAAGGGAAACTTAACAAGAGCAGCGATACTATTGCCAGCGTTCGTAACAAGTTATTGTTTGAGAAATTCATCAAAGCTGGAATAAATCCAGAATTAATAGAGGGGTGACATCATGGCAGGATTATTAGGTATAATATATTATCATTTCGATGGCTCAGACGGCTGTGATACATGCACATCGATGACTGGGAACTATGATGAAGAACCAAATCGCCCACACCCAAACTGCGATTGTCCAATAACAACGGAAGTATTCGCTGGAATTGAGGATTTTGACTATGAAACTGTCTACAAAAACAAGACGCAGACTGGGGGAAGCACATATGAGCAAGAGCATCAGGGAGTTACCGAATTCATTAATAATTCCCATTCTAAGAGCAAGTTTACGCTTTCAGTGAGTGAAACAATAGAAGGTTCAATCTCAGTTTCTGCAGAAATCGAAGGAATATTCAGTGTTTCCGGCACATACAAGGAAACAGAAACCATAAACCGTTCAATTGAAGTGGAATTGGAACCAGGTCAAGGTGTTTCTATTGATGTTATCGGTATTTTAGAAACTGTTAATTTTTCGGCAGAGCGCTGGTACATAGCGTATCCTATTGGAGGGGATCCAATCGAAATATATGATGAGACGATATCTGATAGTATCGAAGCTGTTAGTGGTGCCAGAGTTGAAATTAATGATCTTTGAGATATATATGCCATGAGAATCGTGTTTCAACAGGGTTTGAAATCAGAATAAACGTAAAGTGACAAGATATGCAACAATACAAGTGGTACAGCAACACCCATGAAGAGATATCTGAATTAGCGGTGGCTTCCATGCCGCCGTTTTTCAGGGAGTTGGTTCTTGACCCGATAAGAAGGGGATATTTTGTATTGGGGGTGATAGCACCTGACAAACTTTTCTGTGATTTTACAAACCATTACTTCAATTGTACACCCACTAAAAGTGGACGTCATTATGGGAAAGTACATGAAAAAGTGAAAAGAGAAGTTAAACTTATTAGAGATATGCTTGATAACGCAGATGAAGTTCGGTTACACCCAAAAGCTGATGCATTTTTTCACAACATTATTGATACGCCTACCAAAGCCGTTGCCTTTGAATTAGGTGTCATATCCCATTACATAGCCGATGCACATCAGCCATTTCATACTGATGGCAAGTTACGCTATCCAGACATCAAATTCGATGAAACGCCTATTCACAAAGCGTATGAAGTGGATGTGAAAAATAATCGGGATATCCTCTCATCTAACTATAAATCATCGGAAATGACAAATAAAAAACATAACAAAATATCTGATGTGAGGGAATTCATGCTCAACATCGTTCAGACACATAATGAATATTACGATAGCTTGTTCGATGCCTATTACCCACTTAGAGAACACGACAAGAATACAAGATTCGAAGAAGTTTTGGATTTAACCAAAGCTTGTTTTAACAATTCAATTTACAACGTCAGAAATGTATGGAATATGTTTGATGATATTGAAGAAAAACTCTACGAAAATGTAAGACTGGAAAAAACATTAAGTGGTCTTAAGGGCGAATTGGATGAAAATAACTCATATAATATTAAGATATATAAAATAGGAAATATCAAGCTCATTAAGCAGAAAGGATAACAGAAAATTAACCTCATTTTTTTAAAATTTTATAGTGGGCGATTCGAACAACATGCTAAGCTAAAGCTTACCAGAGCATCACAGATTATGAGCAAATTTATGCATTTATGGATGAAGTTGCTTTCTGGTACTGATTTCTATCGTTCCCATACCAGCAAGTAGTTAAAGGGTGGCCTGTTTCCTTGACTTCGTGGGAGATATTGGATGTTGATATTCCCATTATCCAGAAGTTCCTGGACGATC
>DAOWAL010000058.1 GCA_030634615.1 Candidatus Aenigmatarchaeota archaeon
AAAAAGAAGGAATCCTGAAAAATTGATTTATGTTCCGTGGGGGAAGGGTCACATAGAGAGAGGCAAAATAACGAATTATCTTAAGAGGAACAATATAGGATATGTCGCGTTTACGGATAGAAAGTAAAATTATTTTAAACTGGCTTAAGTATGTATAATTATAAAAACCGCTATACATCGAGCCTAAGAGCCTCAGGAGAGGATTGAACTCCCGACCTATCGCTTACGAGGCGATCGCTCTACCACTGAGCTACTGAGGCAATGATAAATAAATGTGGTTTTGTTTATTAATTATTTACAGATCAAACTCTTCGACAAATCCTAGTATTGATTGATATTTTTGGAGAAACTGAAATCCTTTATCGGTTAGTGTTATGAACTTTCTGCCATTTTTATCATGATCCTCTCGTATGAATTCTTTTTCAATGAGCTCATTGTAGTAATCATTAAAGCGTTGTGTTGACATGTTTGAAAAACGAAGAAGAGGGGTAGGTTTAATTGAATTGTTATTGCTTCTAATGATATCTAAAATATCATTTATTATTTCGAGTCTTTCCCTTTTTTTCTGCATTTTTTAACCTCTTCCTAAGCCTTAAGTAAATCGAAAGGAATATAGCAACAGATATGGCATGTACACCGAGCTGTGTGATAAACTGTACATTTCCCCTGCCAAATTCAAACAAATTAATTATCCAAAAGATAAAGAGCAGTATGTACGTTATCCTGTTCTGATTCGAAAAGTGCGAGCCCTTTCTTTTGAGTATCATTGTAATTGCAGCAAACGCAAGAATTGCTATGTGAAATATTGCAAGAACATATAATGACCCTGTTACAAAAACAACCGCAAGCAAAACTATTGATGAAATGTGTAGTAGTATGTTAACATGTTTTCTTTCAGTTGATATCCTTTTTACAAGAACTGTCATTAAAACCGAGAGAATTGCCATTGTTGAAAAATAACTAACAACAAGCATTCCAAATATCTGAAAAATCATTAGCGACCTAAATCCAAGATCACTTGATAACAAGATAAACAAGTAAACAAACCTAAATGCGTATGCTAAGAAAAAGTACAGGAAAATATTTCTAAAATGGAAAATTGTCTTTAGCCTTGAAAGGGCGTATATGTCTTTTGTCCTTAGATATATTCCAAGGCATAGAATAGCAACTGCAATGAAGTAAACTACTTCTGAACCGAATATCCATATTGGATGTACTGGTGGCATGATTGAAATTAAATTTCATAATTATTAAAGAAAGTGGACTTGAAATGCACATTTAATCTCCTATCATTGGTTTATAAGGACTTTACCAATTTACATTCAGAAACACGATTAAAACATTTCAACAAATCTGTAAACCTCCACATTTTACAGATATAATATAATCAATAGAATTAGAAATGCCTAATCAAGCAAACCACCAGAGGGGGGCCAGTTGGTCCCTCTCGTCCCCTCTTTTTTTAATATCATTTTTCATCAGAAGAAACTGAATAACCTTTTTAAATTTATTAAGTTCCATATTCTTTACTAATAGATATATAATGGGGCCATGGTGTAGCCTGGCTAGCATCGGAGCTTTGGGAGCTTCAGACCTGAGTTCAAAATGACCCTTTTCAAAAAAGCGTCAACGGAAAACACTTGAAGAGTGTCATGAAAGTCTCAGTGGCCCCATTTCAAACATTTAAAATTGAAATTAAGAGGTGTTTACTATGGATGAATGTCTGTTTTGTAAGATAGTAACGGGAGAAATCCCATCGCAGAAGGTTTACGAAGATAGTGAGTTCTTCGCATTTTTAGATATAAACCCAAGAAACCCTGGGCATACACTGGTTGTTCCTAAAAAGCATTACAATACTGTAATGGAAATGGATGACCACGAAGCAGGAGAATTTTTCAAGGTTGTTAAAAAAATTGCTATTGCTGTAAAGAAGGGAATGAATGCTGACGGTATTTCACTTGGTCAGAGCAATGAAAGGGCAGCAGGTCAGGTTATACCACATGCACATTTTCATGTTATTCCGAGGTTCCTTACAGAAGGACCACCTGGTCTTGAAAGCATTCTCCCAACAAAAAAGATGACAAATGAGATGCTTGAAAAATCTGTCAAGGTTATACAGGAAAACATTGGTGCATCTGTTCAGGCTAGTAGGCCAGAGCCGGCACCTGAACCACAACCTGAGCCAAGCGAACCAGAAACTGAACCAGTGACTGAGTCAACAAGTGAGCCAGCAAGTGAAGAATCAAGTAATGGCGTAGACCGTGAACTCAAAAAAATAGATGACGAGAAATTCAGTTTTGAGTGAATTTATTTGCGTCGGTAGTCTAGTCTGGTAGGACACAGGCCTTCCAAGCCTGAAACCCGGGTTCAAATCCCGGCCGACGCATTTTATTTTCCATATTTTTTACGAAATTTTAAATATCCCCTTTCCAATTATTACATAAACTTTTCGAGGGTTACAAATGGTTATCAGACATATACGAAGGATTAAAAACAAATTCGCTTCTATTGTCAGAAGTATTTTTAGAAAAAAGAAGGATGTAAAGATAGGACTATATGGTCCTGTTAATTCTGGAAAGACAACACTTGCAAACAAAATATGCATGGACTGGCTTGGTGAAGAGCTTGGAAAGGCTTCTAGTATACCACATGAAACCAGGGAAGTCATGGTCAAGGAAAAAGTAACAGTCAGGGATAACGGAAAATCCCTCACGTTCAACCTTGTTGACACGCCGGGAATTGCAACAAAAATAGATTTCGAAGACTTCCTTAAATTCGGTATGAAGAGAAAAGATGCAAAACAAAGAGCAAAGGAAGCAACACGCGGCGTAATAGAATCAATAAAATGGCTTGACAGCATGGACATGGTTTTGGTTGTTTTGGATTCCACAAAAAGTCCAATAAATCAGGTCAACATAACAATACTTGGTAACCTTGATGCAAGGAATATTCCAGTACTCATAGTTTCAAATAAAATAGACGTGAAAAGATCAGATACAACAAGAATAAGAAATGCATTCCATGGATATGATGTCATAGGTGTTTCAGCAAAAAACGGTGACATGATGAACGAAATGTACAAAATGCTACTTAAGAAAATCTAGGTGTTAGAAAATGGATTTAAGAATAAAACTCATACCGTATGAGAAGATAAAAAGCAAAGACTACGCAGATGTCCTTAAAGATTTGGAAGAAGGAACTATATTATTAATTGATGCTAAACTTACAGCAGCGGAAGAAGCTGCTTTAATAGAAGAGACAATGAAAATAATCTCTGACAAGTTTTCAGGAATAGAACTAAGCTCAATGGAGCTTGCACATTTAAAAGAAGCAAAGGGAATAGACAAATTCAAAAACATGTTAGTGGAAAAGATACTTGGTAAAAAAAGAGGTCTTACAATAATAGGTCCAGCAAAGATTGTGAGAAAAATAGAAAAGAACCCTGAAGATTTACTACTGTACATGTGAGGTTGAGATAGTAAATGCCAAACAAATGCACAAAATGCGGTAAGATACATTCGGATGATGCCCCTTATCTATTAGAAAGTGGATGTGATAACTGCGGTTCTAAATTCTTTTTCTACGTAAGGCAAGAATCACTCAAAAAAGCAGAAAAAGAAATGAAAAATCTTACTGTGAAAGAAATAGATGAAATAGAGCATGACATAAGAGAAATTATATCAGAGACAGATAAACCGATAGAAGAAGACGAAACTGTAATACTCGATATTGAAGCAGTGCACGTGATAAAGCCAGGTAAATACAGAATTGATGTTACAAACCTTTTCAACCAGAGGCCGATTGTTATTCGTGTCGGTACTGGCAAATATGAAATAGACTTATCAACAATGATGAGTCATTTCAAAAGGAAACGTGATAAGTAATGGAAAGTCTTAGATTGACAGCGTATGTTTTTCTCGGCGTGATAATTTTAGGTCTTATAATTCACGTACTGGAAGTCTTTTACTTTGGAACAATGTTCGGTGTAATGATTGCCATACTGGGACTTGTCGTGGAATTGTTTGTTTTCGGGATACACATGAAAAACAAAAGGACAAAGAAATTTGAATGGGATCTTTCCCATATAGGTGTCATTGCCCTTGTAATCATAATAATCGGAATAGCAGTAAATCTCATAAGCAGTTTTCTTTTCCCTGATGTTGTTGGCATTGGTAACGGTATAATGACACTTGGTTTCGGTGTGGCTGTCCTAGGTTTCTTCGTGGTTGGCATAAAAAACAAGGTTTTTAAATAACTGAAAGCCTCCCCCCCTCCACATGTTTAAACGTTATAAAACATCCCTATTAAATTAATAATATGGGGGGCAAGGTGGCTGTATTTTTTCCAGCTTTGGTTCTATTCTTCTTAGCCCTGACCCCTCTCCATGCCGCAGCAACAGAATACAATTGTAGCAGCTGTTCTGACTGCTCAACCAAGATACAGGCCGCCAGCCCTGGTGACATCGTAAATCTTAACACGAGCATCAATTCTTCAAGTTGCATACAGTTTAGTTCTGCCTCCAGTGTGACATTTGATTGCAATAATTTCAATATTACTGGTGCTGGTAGTGGTGGTACAGGGATTTACATTCGGGATAGATACAACATAATAAGAAATTGTTACTTGAGTTTATTCGAACGAGGAATATATCTCAGTTACAGTCAGTTCTCACCTGATGGTTACAATCTTATCACCAACAACACACTCTTTAATAATACTAATGGCATTTACATTTTGAGTATGTCAGCTTACGATACTTTCACCAATAATAAATTTTATAACAACACATATGCTATTTATATTTGGTTAAGTAACCAAGGATATGGAGAAAACTATTTCTATAATAATATTTTCAGTAACAATACTTACCATTTTGAAAATAATTATTATGATATTCACAACTACTTCAACACGACTCTCAACTGCTCGGCTGGTCCCAACATAATAGGAGGCGATTGTATAGGAGGGAACTACTGGACTTCTCCTTCGGGAAATTTTTCTGATACTTGTACGGATTTATTCGCTCCTTATGGTATTTGTGATGATATTCATAGCATGGGCTCTTTTTGGCAAGATGGGTTCGATTATCTCCCTCTCGTGCAACGATACACATATCCTTGTGATAGTTGTTCCGACTGTTCAACAAAGATACAGGCTGCCAGTCCTGGTGATGCCTTTTATCTGAACACAACCATAACGAACCATTCAGGCAATTGTATTGAATTCGGCGGAGCTGACGGTGTTACATTTAGATGCGATGTTCCATTAATAGAAGGTGACGGTGATAGTGACGGTTACGGTATATTCCTCAGCGATTCTTCTGTTAACAACACAATAATGGGGTGCTCAAACATCAGCCTTTTTTCGATAGGAGTTTTTGTTAACCAATCGGACAATAACACAATAATCAATGTGACTGCTAACGAGAATATTGGGTACGGTATGAAAATAGAAGCTAACAATATTACAATAATGGACTGTAACACCACGAACAATGACCATCCAACATTGGACAGCGCTTACGGTATATACATGATTGGCAATTACAACAAGATAGATAATACGTATTCTGAAGGCAATGACGGAACCGATGCGGTTAGCCCCACCTCTTACGGAATATGGTTCAGCGGGAATTATTCCGAGATTGTGGATATTGTAACAAAGAACAATGAACCCGCCGGAGGCACTTCTTCCCTCGGTTATGGAATATACTTAGAGCATTCTAACAATAATACGATAGCCGATATAGTATCTTTGAACAGCAGCTACGCTCATCTCTACCTCAATTATTCTGACAACAATACAATCTACAGCATAACAGCCAACTACAGTGGTGAAAATGGTGTGGGTGTTTATTCGTATTCATCAGACTGGAACAACTTTACTGACATAACATCCAGTTACCATGGGAACATCGGTTTGGGAGCGGGATTTTATTTCGATGGGTGTTCAAACAACATCATAAATTACCTTATATCCACTGACAATAGCGGTTATGGTATTCAATTTGCGAATTCACATAATAATACTATAGTGAATTCTACATTAAGCTCAAACTCGAAAGAAGCCATAATGCTTCTGTCATGTTCAGATAATAACATCTCTAGCACAACAATGAGTGATAATTTGTTCGGTATAACTTTTTACTCGCAGAATTCGAACAACATAATTTCCAATTCGAACATAAAAAACAGCACGTCCTATGGAATTTACTTCTATGAAAACGGAACAGGCGTTTCTTCGAACAATTTTATATACAACAACCTTTTCAATAACACGATAAACGTTTACTCTAACAACGAAAGCGCATTCAACTATTTCAACACGACACTCGACTACTTCAACAGCCAAAGCGCAATAAATGGTTCCTGCCTCGGAGGAAACTTCTGGACAGGCCCTAATGGTAACTTTTCGGATAATTGTACTGATACAGCTAGTGACGGCATATGCGATTCTGATTACACTTTGCAAACAAACATAACCGATTATCTTCCCCTCACTATACAGCGAAATTATATATGCAATTCGTGTTCCAGGTGCTCCTCGATGGTACAATGGGCATCGTCTTACGGTGGTCTTGTGAACCTCAACGCGACAATAACCAATCAATCCGGAACTTGCATTTCGTCAACTTACGCTAACAACGTTATATTCGATTGCAATGGTTTTGTTATATCAGGGGATTCGGTCGGGTATGATTACGGTTTTTATTTCGATAATTACTATGATAGACATAATTTGACAATCAGGAACTGTCCCAATATAAGCTATTTTTATTCAGGGATTTCTATTGGTCTTCGTCTTATAGATTATATCAATATTTCCAATGTTTCTCTTTATAACAATTCTCATGGTATTTACATTGATTGTAAGTCTCAGTTGTATTCCCCGTTATTCGTTGAAAATATCCACGCATCCAATAATGGGCTTTCTGGTTTTAGAACTTCACAATGTTCGGGCATGCGTATAACTGATTCGGTCTTCGATAACAACGAAAAGGGCATGGAATTCGGTTACATTAACGATAATTCAACCATCTCCAATATCACTGTAACTAACAATTCCGATACTGGCATTTATTTAAGATGCGCAGACAACAACACGTTTACTGATTCAAGAATTTTGAATAATACCTATGGTGTCAAATTTGTTAGCTGCGGAGCGTATTCTGATATAAACACTTTCTATAATAACATCTTTAACAACACCATTAATGTTCTCGATTATTACAATTCAAACCATACCAATTACTTCAACACGACCCTGAACTGCTCAGCTGGCTCTAACATTATAGGCGGCGATTGTGTAGGAGGAAACTTCTGGACCGATTCAGATGGCAACTTCTCAGATACGTGCTCTGATGATAATTCACCTTATGGCATCTGTGACAGCTCGTATACTCCTCAAACCAACAACACTGATTATCTGCCTTTGATGCAAGAATATGTGACCTCTTGCCAAGACTGTTCTGACTGTTCAACCAAGATACAAGCGGCTAGTCCGGGTGACATAGTATATCTTAACACTTCGATAACCGGTCAATCGGGTAGCTGCATAGAATTCAGCGATGCTGATGGAGTGATTTTCGACTGTAATGGACTCGTTATCAATGGTGATAACTCGGGTTTTGATTACGGTATAGATACTTCCAGCAATTCCGACAACAACACGATTGCCGGTGATGACAACGATGTGGAGGATTCGGATGATAACACAGTGGCCGGTACTGACAACGAGTTGGATCTGAGTGATGACAACCAGGTGGCC
>DAOWAL010000014.1 GCA_030634615.1 Candidatus Aenigmatarchaeota archaeon
AAAACGAAATTTACTTTTTAGCCTTTTTCTTTGTCGCTTTCTTGGCTGCTGGTTTTTTCTTTGGAGCTTCTTTTTTCTTGTGTTCAACTTTCTTCTTTTCTACTTTGTGATCAATCTTCCTGTGTTCTTTTGGTTTTTCTTCTTTCTTTCCAGTTTTATGCTCTTCTTTCTTGTGTTCAGCCTTCTTGTGTTCTTTTTTTGGCTTTTCAGAAACTTTTTCTTTGTGCCTCGCTGCAGCTTCTTCTGCAAGTTTCATGTCTTCTGCAGTTGGTTTAACAAGTTTAAGCTTTTCGTAAACTTTGTCTTTTTCGTAAGCGTTCATTACTTCTGTATCTGTTGCACCGTCTTTGACGTTTATTTTTACTGGAACAGGTTCAAGATGCCTTACATTACATTTTCTTCTTCTTACGTCAGTTACAATTCTTGGTCCTGTTACTGTTACAAAATCGTCTTCTTTCTTACCGATTACAACACAGAATTTACCTGCCTCTCTACCGGCAGTTTTCATACAAATTCGTCCAATTTCAAACATTCAAATACACCTCCATAGTCGCCTACTGGAGAGACTCGACGAGCCTCTTTTTAATCTCCCTGCGTGAGCAGGCAGAACATAGGTTACCGCCAAAAGCCCTGTCAGGTCTTTTTTGTGATTTTGAAAGCTTTGAAATGTCGGAATCCCTTCCCGCAGGTACGCCTGCAAGAGGTTTTTTGCACGTTGCACATTTTGCTCTTGAGTTGTTTTTTCCTGCGTAACGATTTACTGTTCTTCCACCTGGTGTTTTCTTCCTAAGCTTCCTAAGCGATGTTGATCTTAAACTTGGCCTTGGCATAGTAACTATATACTATATATAGCTATTTAAAAGTTTGCAAGAATCCAGCAGTTCCGAATGTAAGATTCTACCAATGAAATCTGAAACCACTGACTGTCGGAAGCATTTTTTGACATTTTTTAAAATTTTGAACTTATTAGCATACTTTTCCATGCGAAATTTACCAAAGAGTATTTCCTCTTTGTCGGTTTTTGAGAGAGTTATTCCAAACAGTGAGCTCATCTTCTTAAAATTGAAGTAACTCATTGTGGTTTTTTTCGTTTTGCTCAAAAATGCCTTCATGGCTTCCTTTTCTTTTCCTTCCATGAAATAGACTGGACGATTTCTGACTATTACTGATTTCACTGGAACATGACCTTTTAGATACCTGTATGATCTTTTCACCTGATTTGTATCTTCTCTTTTAGGAACGTAAAAACCGTCTTTCATGAGAACTTTCAACAGATTCAAGGTTCCTCCTCTTATACCAGTATTACCTTGTTTCTTGGACAAATCCATTGTCAGTCTGTTTACAAAAGATGTGGACACTCCAAATGTTTTAGCTACTTCAATTCTAGGCATACCAGATTCAACGTATTTTATTATTTTTTTCCTTGTTTTATCAGGTATCTTTCTCCTACCACAATGCATTTTCGGCAAATCGTTAGTCCAGTTGTATACGTTCTTTGGGCTTATGTTGAACTCTCTCGCAACATCGTATCTGGGACTACCATTTTCTACCTTTTGCCTTATTTTGGATTTCAATTCAGTAGAAGCAAAATTTCCCATGATTATTGAGATATATTGAGTGATTTTAAAGACAGTAGTCGAATTATTTAATAATCTAATTTAAATTCAGAAAAAGTGTAAATTAATCGGTTGTGGTACTGATGGAAATTATATTATGACAAAATTTAAGGTAGTTCAAACTTCATGATAACCATCCACATCATACCAAGAAAGCATCTGGTATGACTGCATGCAATCAACGTCTTGATATTCTGATGGGAACTCCTCACCAGACACGAGTATTTCCTGATCAAAGTAATTGGCATATTTTGCTGGGTCTGAACACACTGGGTCTATCCTGTACCATCCGCTACTAATCTTAACACCTGCCCAACAATGCCCACCCCCTGGAACCAAACCACACTCGACTCTTGCCTTATCATGTGGAACTCCTGAAGCATACATCATTCCCACGAAAAGCTGGGCATAGTCGTCACAATCTCCGCACAAGTTGTACTGTGAACCGAATAATAGTTCATCAGGCGAGAAATACTGCATCTGAACACAATAATTTCCCAGACATATTCCTTTATCAAAACAATACATATAGTATTCACCAAGCCAGTCGTATATGTCTTTGACCCTTTCCCACATTTCAGCGTCGTTCCTCGGTTCCTGAACAGATGTGATACCAACAATCAGATTTCTCGTTTCATCATAATCATTCAAAAGCTCGTAAGCGAGTGATCTGTCTATACCCTGTTTAACTCTTTTTTCGTATAATTTGGCTATCTCAAGCAATCTTTCCGTTTCTTCCAATTCCTCTTCGGTTTGCAAAAGTTCACCAGTTGTCTTATCTAGGTTATCCTTTGTAGAATCGAGTTCTCCTGTCGTCTGATCCAAATTAATTGTTAATATATCTACTTCGCTTTTCAGTTCTGACAAATCACTTTCCAACCAGTCTATGTTTATTTCCCTCTGGGTAAGACTATGATTAAGTTTTCCTATTGTCTTTTCATATTTACCGATTATTTCGTTTTGAGTGGATATCGCCGATTCTTGCTTTTCTATAGTGGCATCACGCTGTGCTACAAATATTTTTTGTCTGTTCCATTCTTCCAAAGAAGAGCGATACATCGAATCCGAACCTTGAAAAAGCAACGATAGAAAAATTATAATGAAAACACAAATGCCCAAAGATGCTTTCATGTTGAAAATTTTTGTGAAAATCATGAATCTATTTTGGAATATGATAATATAAATGTTAAATGAATGTTAAGTATTTGTAGCATAATTAGATATCCCTTGTTTTGGTATTGTTAATTGTATATGAACTGGGAACTCTATTCTTTCGTAGTTAGGTCTGGGAGAAGAAAGAGCATCATACTATCTTTAAAAACCCCGAAGACTCCAACCGAAATATCAAAGGACATAAAGGCTTCCACTGCACATGTCAGCAGGAGCTTGAAGGAATTCCTGAACAAGGGTCTCGTGAAATGCCTCACCCCGAATGCAAGAGCGGGAAGAGTATACAAGCTCACGGAAAAAGGTCAGGAGTTGAGGGAAGAACTGATGAGAAAGGAAGTCTGAAAGGTAGGATATACATATATATCCACAGGCGCAAGTTATAATTTGGATTCTAAGAGCGTCAGACCTCATTTAAGATACAAGAAGAGAAAAATATTGTAACTAGAAATTGTAAGCTTATTCACATGTCAAATATTCTTTTCGCAATTCTTCGTATTCTTTGATTATCAGATTAACCAGCTTTTTGATATCTGCATCTTTCTGTGTTTTAAAGTATCCCGCTCCAAAAACTTTGGGTAAAAGTTCATGCAATTCATCGCTAGCGAGATGCAGATTTTGTTGGATAGTGCTATCAAGATAAGTTTTTTGTTTACCATCACCCTTTTCTCCTACTGGTTGTGAAAAACCCAATATTTTCTTACCTGTCAGCCACTCACTACTTTTTATCATCATATAGAGTGGGGTATAAAGTTTCTCCAGTCGTGTCTTAATCAATTCTCTCTCCAACTGTCTTTTTTCTCTTTTTCTGAATAGGTGAATGTCTCTCAACCAGAATAGAATAAAGGCTACTACAAAACCAGCAATCGTACCGATTACTTCATATACCATAATTTTACATTCAAAATAAGAGTTAAATTGTTATGTTTTCTACAAGCCCGTTTAAACATCTTTTTTTTAAGTCGAAAATCTAATGAAAACGTATATGAATACTTTAAACTTCACCATAGATGCAAAACTCATAAGAGAGTTGGGAGAAAGATTGGTCGGTAAACCATCCATTGCATTAGGTGAATTGATTAAAAATAGTTACGATGCCGATTCAACAAAAGCCAAAATTCGGTTTGAGCGGTCAGATAGAGGAATAATTACAATCTCAGATGATGGTCAAGGAATGAACTTTGAAGAATTTAAATCGTACTGGATGAGAATAGGAACCACTCACAAAGAAGGTTGGCACCGTTCACCAAAGTTTAAACGTATATTAACAGGACAAAAAGGAATTGGGAGATTATCCGTCCAATTCTTGGCTGATGAAATGGAACTAATAACCGTATCAGAGAAAAACTTAAATAAAAGACTAAGAGCATTCATCCGTTGGGAAGACGCCATAAAGGCTGGAGATTTGATAAAGGCTACCGTAAAATACGAAATTGAAGATGGTGATTTTCAACAAGGAACCACAATAAAACTAATTAATTTAATACACGATTGGAGCGAAAACGACTTCAAAGAATTAGCAAGGGATATTTGGATTTTGTCACCTCCTTTCAAAGCATTTAAAACGGAACATGGAAACTTTGATATCGACATAATCAGCACAGAAAAGATAATCGAAAAAATTTTTTCAAAACAAATGAAGGCATTTTTGAATGCTTACGAAGGTAAAATCGTAGGTAAGAACATCAATGGCAACGTAAAAGTATCATTGACACATAAAGGATGGGAACAAGCAAATTACGATTACAAAATAGCAGATATTCCAGGTGTCCAGATGGAAAAGGGCAAGGAATTGAAAAATGGAGAATTTGAAATTCGAATATATAGATTATTGGGACATCAACCATACGGAATATTAGTGGATGATTTGAGAGATTATATGGAAGACTTTCACGGAGTCCACATTTATGATGCTGGATTTCATTTACCATATTATGGACAAAAACATGGAGAATGGTTAGGAACTTCTGATGAACAAGCAAGAAGAGTCGCAGTATCCGATATTTTGCCCTCCGAATATCAAGTAGATAATGGATTGACTCACTTACCTGGATTGAGAAGAACACTTGGCGTAGTAAAAATCAACACTTCCGAAGAGTTAGGTTTAGAGATAGCAATAAGTCGTGATCGTTTGGTGGATACGAAGACATTCAGAGCCTTAAGAGAAATGATTAGATATGCATTGCATTTATACGCAATGGAAATTGGCAAACATAAAATCCCAAAAATGATTATTCAAGCAATGCCTTCAAACAGGATAGAAACAGTCAATCAAGTACTTGAAAAATATCATGAAGAAATTCCAAATCCCATTTATGAAGATCTCAAAAAAAATATAGAAAATGCTATTGAATCTTCGGACAAAAGGGAATCATTATATAGAGATAAGATATCATTTCTCGGTACATTTGCCACGGCTGGAATTTCTTCGTTAGCGTATCACCATGAAATACAAAAGCAATTGAGAACGATAAGTGATGTTTCAGAAGATATCAAAACCATGATTACCGATAAACGTATCAATGAAGAAAAACTCAAAAATATAGCATTGGAATTAAGTGAATGGGTAGAGAAAGCGAAACAATTGGAAGCACTATTCAGTTACTACGGAGATGCGGAAACCATAATGGAAAGTGATTATTATAGTGCAAAGAATGTTCTTGATGAAATAATAAAACAACTTTCGTGGTTTTTGCGGGGGGTAGAAATCAATAACAATATCCCAGAAAACGTAAAACTCCCGAAAGCAACTTTGGCAGAGTGGGGTGCAATATTCCAAAATGTGATTCTGAATGCATATAATGCTATATCTGTCTCAGAAAACAAAGAGAAAGGTGTTATAGGGATAAGTTATATTGAAGATAAAATTGAAAAATCCATTTTGGTACAAGATAATGGAATAGGAGTTGATATTGAAAATTCGGAAGATCTATTCAAGCCATTTGAAAGGAAAATAAAGTTATCGGATAGTATAAAGGCACTTGGTTATGGAGGAAATGGGATTGGTTTGACTATAGTTAGATTAATTTCTGAACGAATAGGATGCAGAGCCATTTTCACGCAACCAATAAAAGATTATAAAACTACATTCAAATTGTTTTGGAGGGGGGAGAAATGAAAAAGAATGAAATTTTAATTTATGATGATGATGGTAAGATAGGGAAAAGAAATTTAGATAAGTTACAAACTGTCACTGGTTTGAAAAATAATACTAGTATCATAGATGATGATAATTTTAGAAAAATGCTATTTGAATTAAACGATAGGAGAAAGAACTGCTTGAAAGGGAGAGAAAAATCTGAAAATCATATAGATGCAGATGACGCAAAAATTTTCATCGTGGATTTTCGTTTAATGGAAAAATTTCCAGGACTGAATGGTGAAGAGTTTGCATACAACTTACTATGTTTTAGCGATTGTAAATACATAATAGGTTTGAATCGTTACCATATGGAAAGTACTTTCGATTTGACCCTCATGGGGAACTTTGATTCTTATGCTGATTTAAATATTAGTTATCAAGACCTTGATAATCAAGGACTATGGAATGGGAAAACAACTGGCTACAGACCATGGTATTGGTCGAATGTCTTGAATTATCTAAAAAACCGAGAAAAACAAATTAGAGAGGTAGAGAAAAATTTCAATAGTTCAATTTGCGAAACACTCAAAATACCAGAACATGTAATGAAAAACATTCCTAATAGTGCAGGTAACTATTTGGGAATTGACAGAAAAAACATCAGCAAAATGACATTCAAAGATTTTTTTCTAAAATCCAATATTCTGGTACCGAGAGATCTAAAAAATGATTTTTCCGTGAAAAGGAAGGCTAAAATCGTTGCTTCTCGTTTATCAAAATGGTTTGAAATGACGATATTGCCAGGACAGGACATTCTCGTGGACGCTCCACATCTAGTATTGGGCTTTCCAAGTTTGTTGAGAGGAAATAAAAAAAATATAAGTACATGGAATAAGACCACAAAATTCGGATTGGCGAAAGATTTAGGAATTCATCATCAAAAAATAAAAAATCACATATTCAGTGAACATTGGTTATCAAGACCTGCTTGGTTTTGGCACGATATTTCTGAAATGGTAGAGATAGATGAAGTCAAGGAGCCTTGGAAAAGAAAAGATTTCGGATTTGTTTTTGCTGAAGACGCGTCATCTTTTTATAATAAAAATGAATGTAAAAATTTCATTTCTAGTGTCGAATCATCTTTTCGAGAAAGATATATCAAGGACTTTCGGAAAAAATCAGTGAAATACAAACCAATTCAATTACTTTTCAAGAGGTAGAAATATGATCAGTCAAAATAGTGAAATATACGATACTAAACGAGTAATTAGGAATATAATAAGCGTTTCAAAAAATAAATGGAATAAAATAGAACGAGATGTCAAAATGAAACATTTCGTTGATAAGAAAAACGTGCTAATTTCTCAATATTTTTTTCATGAATACAAAGATAGTATTTACGGTGAACTATCTAAACCGATATTTAAACCTTATATTAAAGAACGTAAAAATCATAGAGTTTTTTTACCGCCAACCAAAGATAAAAAGTTCTTACCATTGTTGACATTTGAATGGAATCACAACAAAGGTAATTGGGATTGGAAATTCATATTGGATATATTGAATACAGAAAAAATAAATACGGAAAATGTTATTAACAGGACACTAAGTTTAAGGTACGAAACCAGTCACGATGAAAAAAGTATCCATAATTTTTCACACGTGCAAATAAACAATAAAATCTTTGGTTCAGATAAAGATTCATACACTCTTTCGTGGTTGCCTAAAAGTCATCCTCACATATTACTACGATCAGATAAATATCACAATTCTCCAGTTATCTTATTAATATTTCTTCTCGCTAGTCTGTATAGTTTTAAGGATATACCAGAATTTCTAAGAGGAATTCATGAAGACTATCATCGTAAAGATATGAAAAAATATTTCACAAATATGTAAGATTTACAATGGTATTATCTATTTGTACTTAATGTTGGGACATTTATCTAGCAAATGTTTTATTACACTTTTCCCAATCACGGTTCCCAATTTAACAGGAACCGCGTTTCCGATATGAATACCTAATCGCTGTGATGAAATTTCGGATTTTGGATCAATAAACTTATAATATTTTGGGAAAGTCTGCAAAAGGGCACCTTCTCTCAGAGAAAGAGCTCTGTCTTGTTCTGGATGACCGAAACGACCAGTTCCGAAAATGTAGAATTGTGTCGTTATCGTAGGTGAAGGTTTGTCCCATTCCATTCGAGAATAAACAGTAGTGTAAGTTGCCCCAGTCTCTTTTCTATGACATGGCGAACGCAATTCTTCATCCCAATCCAACCACGTTCCACCAGGCGTTGATTTATTGATACGTATTTTATTGAGTGGAGACAAATTAGATGCCCTATGTAGAGGATCATTTTTGGACTTACCACCACTTTTTATGGATTCAATTTTATATATTGTATCTCTCACCGTTCTGTAATTCGATTTTTTGTGAGTTTTCGGTAGAAGTTTTATTTCTCCAAGTTTTGATGCTAACAATACCAATCTTCTTCTGCTCTGCGGAATGCCATAATCTGGACAATAAACTGTCTCATAAAAAATTTGATATTTGAGTTTTTTTAATTTGTTTACAAAATCTGCAAAAACTTTCTGCTTTTGTATTTGTGGAACATTTTCCATGGAAATTATATCTGGTTCAGCTTCTTCAACTAATCTTGAAAACGAATACAAAAGACCCCATTTCTCATCCTCGCTACGTTTTTTGTTTTTCTGGGTATGTTTTGAGAAAGGTTGGCATGGGGCACACCCTACTAAAATTTTAGTACATCCTTTAGGATATAATTTCTTTAAAAAATCGCCAGTAATTTTTCTTACATCTTCTTTGATGAAAGTACTTTTGTTGTTTTTTTCGTATGCATATTTGCAAGTTCCATCACTATCTATGCCAGCAATTACTGGTATACCAGATTTTATGAGACCATGAGTTATAGCACCAACTCCACAAAAAAGATCAATAGCAGCATAATGCCTGTCTTCTTTAACATTTCCAATTTTATTTTTCATCTAATATCACATTTTGTCAGCAACAGATAATTTTATTTTCCATTGCGTCTTCTTTACTTTCACAATAGTCTTTCTAGTTCCACTTTTAGTATTAGTGTTTATTATAACAGTTTTCTTTTTCATTATATTTTTTCTTCCAACCAAACCTAGATTTTTTAGTTTTATTAAATGACTCTTCGCAGTTCTCCAATCAAGTCCCAAAGCACCTGCTATTTCATTTGTGGTAAGATTATCGTAGTGAACTAAAATTCGGATTATTCTTTTCTGATTAGGTGTAAGACATCTCAATTTTTCTTTCAAGTTATCCCTATTCATCCAACTCACTCAATATTTTTTTCTGCATTTTATTCATTTTTTTTGTTTTTATTATTTCAAGCCTCAGAACAGAACTATCGGAATGTGCGGTCGGTGGCGTGTATGAAGCTGTCATTTCGTCTTTGTCCTTAAGTCCAAATTTATCTGCCAGAAATTTTGGTATTTTTACCGAATATTGATAATACGTTTTACCTTTCATTTTTAACTTATGTTTTGAAACTTTGACTTTAATTGGTTCAGTTTCAGCGTCCACCTCATCAATGGCTCTCATCAACTCTCGTTTTGAGGTATACATAATATAATTTAGTGTTAAATTAGCTTAAATAGTTTTCATTATTTTAAAACTAAATTATACACAAACATTTAAATATATAACCACGAATTATTTTAGTACTAAAATATAATCAACAATTTCAATGATCTAGATGAATAGAAGTAACGTATCGTGGTTCAAGAAGGATATTTATAGAACATTTTCAGCCATAGGAAGGGGTCAAACCATCAAAACATCCGAGTTTCTGAAAACCTTTGAACTTGGTTCGCTATACATGAAAAGAAAACACGAAAAGTTTTCCACCCCATCCATGATGAAGCTCAATGTCTTCATGAGACTAAAGGGAATCAAGTTTCAGACCAGGATAGTAGATTACCTAAAAAAGAACAAGGAAGATGCACACAATCTCGGATTCGGAAAAGAAATTCCTGACCAAAGAACCATAAGCCACTTTCTGAACCACTCTTTGGACAATGAAGCGAACAAATACATTTCTGCAATTGTAAGGATAATTGAGACGGCATCAGAAAAGTTCAATGTAGTTCTTGACGAAAGATGCATTGAAGTGAAAAGAGCCAGGAAAACCGACAACAAAAAAACCATTCATAATAGAAAATTTGAAAAGCTATGTGAGGCATGTAGATACACCAAAAAGAATATTTATCCACATATAAGACTTGAGATAGGAAAGAATGCAAAATTCAGCAAAAAGCGTTATTTAGACCTTCTATTGGAGACTGCCCACACCAACCAATTTTTGGAAAACAAATCCAACACTTTGAGGGGGAAATTTAAATTAGGAAAAATCAACGTGGAGTTTCCCCAAGCAGACAGTCTATTATACCATCTAAAAAAATACGGTAAAGGTGAAGAAGCAATATCTAACATAAAATCGATGTATTTTGATATGTTTGAAAAGTTATGGAAAACTGCAAAAGACACGAACAAGTTCAAAGACAGAAAATTGAAGGTAGCTATTGACTATACTCATTTACCATATTACGGGAACGAAAACAGATATATGGTAACCGAATGTAAACCCACCCGTGGAACTTTCCATTCTTATACATTTGCAAGCGTGTGCATAGTAGAACACGGTATGAGATTCACACTTCTTGCTCTCCCAGTTGGCAAATTCGATTCCAAAAAGAAAATAGTCGAAGAGTTACTTGAGTACACAAGAAAGAAAATATCGATAAGCGAGGTTCTTTTAGATAGAGGATTCTTTGGAATAGATGTAATAAGCCTACTCAGAAAAAATGGTATAAAGTACAAAATGCCTGCCATAAAAAATGCAGAGATAAAGAGGATGTGCGAGACAATCCCTGCACCTAATTATATGAATGATTACAGAATTGGCAAAGGCAAGAAACATACATACACGAATATTTTTTTCGTTAAGTCGAGGAGTAAAAAAGATGAAACAATGGCTTTTGTGACAAATACTGACATAAGCAATAGTGACATAGATTTTCTAGAAGATATGGCGGATGATTACGGAAAACGCTGGGGTGTTGAGACATCGTATAAAGACATCAATGAAGCTTTCAGGGCAAGGACAGTTTCGGTCAACTACACCATAAGATTTTTTTATTACATGTTTTCTGTCATCTTTTACAATGTTTGGATATTAGTGAAGATGTTGATATCATTGTTTCTCTTCGGGAAAATCGTTGAGAAGTCAATAATATCTGCAAAGATGTTTGTAGAAATTCTGGTGTGTGTACAGATGGAAGTACCCTGATGAATTCTGTTTATTGTAATTGGTTTTAGTTAGCCACAGCTATTTCTGAACGGACAATTTCTTTTGAGAAGTGGTTTGTTTTTCTATTTTTTTCAAAGATTTCGTATTTTTATCGTCATTGTAAATGGACGTTTTTCATTGATTTCTACAAGAAAAATCAGGATTTATTAGATTTTGAAACTAGTTTCGGAACTACTGGAATCAGTTACGCTTTCTGCTCTTTTCCGTTAACCATTGCAGAAAATCCTTTGTTTGCAGTTCTCGTGTCATACTGCATAATGACTTCTTCGCCTGGATTTAGTTTTAATATTTCCCATGTAAGGACATCTGTTGTCGCGTTGAGTGCTTTTATCCCAGGAACCATTCTTGATCGTATGAATGCTCCTTTTGGTACAGAATCACGTATTGTTATACCTTCGAGCATTTCTTTTGTTTTATTTCTTATTTTAAGCATAACGTGGGGACCACTTACGGTTTTTTCAAGTTTTAATGGACCACCGCCACCTATACTTATACCGCTCATCACACCACTTCCTTTGATGAACTTGAAGTATACCACAACACCGCCGGCAATGCAGCCAATGAGAATAACTATCTGAACAATAAGCATAACATTAAACGGCTCAGAAACTTCACCCGTGTTTGACTCAGTGTAATAACCTTCTTTACGAGCATTTATTTCAACCCTTCCGGCATGCTTTATTGTGATTTCAACAAGACCATTACTGTTTGTGTATTCCTCTTCCATATCGACAAGAGGATCAGTATCAGGATATTCAATAGTAAGTTTCACATTACTAACAGCATTGCCGTCCTGATCAAACACCATTATTTTAACTTTCTGGCCAACTGAAAATTTGTCAGGTATTGCAAAGGAAAGTCTCATTTCTATGCACGTGTTGGAACTTGTATCGCATACTTCATTTCTGTCGCACTGAAGATCGCTGCAGCAATACCCGGGAGCCATGTTGCATCTGTGGTTTGAACGCTTCTCCGAGCACTCGCATAATACAAGTTCACAGGTGTTTGATTCAGTGTCACAGTATTTAGTATCATCACATTCGCTGTCATAACAGCAATCGTATTTAACGCACTCATGATCAACTGCATATCCGCACGTACAATCGAGTTCTATGCACCTGTTATTCAAGCAAACATCTGTGCCGTAAAAACAATCGTCCGTGTCAAAACAATCATATGTTGGATAAACAGTAAAGACCACGCTTGTTGAGTTTTCTACATCATCAACTGAAGTGCACGTAACAGTGATTTCATAATCACCTTCCATATCATCGACATCCAGATATCCCCTGAACCATGTCTCGTCAATTTCGCTGAGATCTCCGGTTGTGTTGTCAACTAAATATGAACACGATGTAATGTTCGTTTCACTCGATACTTCAATTCTGAGTGTACCGTTTGCAGTAAGATCTCCTTTCATATATGTTATGTTCTGCGGCGAGTGTAAAGTGAAATTGAATGTTGCGTTCTCTTCAGGTGGAGGTTCTATCTCGTCTGTCTCATTTATGGTGAGATTCACAGAAACTCTGTCGCCTGTTAAATTTAATATCGTATAGTTGCTCGTGAAACCGACTTTTGTAATATTAAGTATGTAAGGATTGTAATAGAATGTTCCTGATTCGTTTTCTTCCTCTATAGTGTTAGCTAAACATGCAGGAAAAGTTTGAATCAACCACCCTTCTCCGTATTCGGCGGTTCTGTTACCTTTTATTGTGAAATTTACTTCATCCACATAACCGCCATCTGCATCAAAAACCTCAAAGCAGATATTGGCTTGTCTCAATAATCTGTTGTATGTTGTATTCTCAAAGGTAATGTTTCCGGATGAAAATATGAAGATGTCATGATAGCTATTATTCACAATAATACTGTCTTTAACAACGATATCATCCTGTCCGTAAATGCTAAGGCCTCTTCCATAATTATTCTTGAATATGTTCCCTGAGAAAATAGTGCTATAGTTACTCTTTACACCAAACCCGGAATTGTTTATACACAAATTGTTTGTAATGTTGTTGCTATTTCCACTTACATATATTTGCGCATCATTTAGGTTATTAAGGAATGTGTTGTTGCTTATCACGGAATTATCCAGAATTATTGTTGCTGCTGCTACTCCAACATTGTTCTTTATGATATTACCTTCGAAAAATATCCCATCACCAGAAAAATATCCACCTGAGATCGATTCACTGATATTGTTGCCTGTTATCACATTGTTGTTTCCATACATGTAAAATCCTAATTGATTTGAGGTGAAGTTGTTACCAGTAATTACGCTATTGTCAGAATACAGCAAAATTCCTTTGAAATTATTCGTAAACGTCGTGTTAGTTATGTTTGTCCAGTCAGACTCTATGTAAACCCCTTCCACATCATCACGCATGTAACTATTATATCCACAATCGTGCACAAATGAATCTTTGATTTCAAGCGTTGCGCCGCTGTTTGACACAAACGTGTAAGCATAAGCAGACTCACTTTCAATTGTTGAGCCTTGCTGAATTAGAAGTGACCCATCGTTCTCAAGACCGAATTCACCATTTGATGTTGAATTGAACTGAAGAACAGTGTTTTCCAAAACAAGTGTACCCGAACTGTTTATCAGAATATTTCCATTCAGGTTAAGGAATTTATCTGTACATGTAACGCTTTCATTGACTAACCAGTCACCGCTGTCGGGAACTTCGTAACCGCCGCAGTCTTCTGCTGTAACAAGTAACGGCGACATTGCTAAAATTAGCACTACCAGTAACAAACCCCAATTCTTCATACATAAAATTTGTCCGAGGTGGCTTAAATCTATTAATCATTACTAAACGGTATGACTTTATCTAAATCAGAATAAGATTTTTCATCATCATCGTCTTCGTCATCTGTTTTCTTCCCTTTTAGCTTGTTTTCCATTCTTTTGATTTTATCTGCAAGGCTTACCTCTTTTTCTTCGGTGTGCTCTTCGATTTTTTCTTCTACAGATTCATTTTGTCCTTCCGTCTCTTCCTCTGTTACAGGTTTTTCCTGCTTGAGCTCGTTTTCGATCCTATCATGTTCTTCTTCTTGTGTTTCTCTTGACTTCTCAAACGATTCAAGCTGCTTTTGCCTTTCTTTGTCAACCCTTATTTTTTCCTCTTCTTCCATTTCATTTACGCCGTTACTGAGAAGTTCTTTTATTCTCTGTTTTTCCTCACCGAAATATCTTTCGAATTCCTTTGTCAGTGTAAGTATTTTTGTTCTGCCTTCCTTGTGTGATTTGATAAGCCCTTTTTTAGAAAGCCTTTTGATGTAAGCATATGCTTTGTTGCCCTGTATCTTTATGACTTTACTCTGCTTTATGGGCTCCTTGTAAGCAACTAATGCAAGGGTTCTTTTGTGACCTTCTTTTAGGTCAGAATAAGGTGTAAGGTGTGCTACCTGAGGTAAAATGCCAGGCTTTACTCTCATGCCCCACCCTTCAGGATCCCTTGTTATTTCAACTCCTTTACAATCGTTTTCATAATCTGTTCGGAGTTCCTCGAGTCTTTCCTCTACATGCCTTTCAGGAAATCCTGTCATCTTTGCGATCTCCTTTGATGTTATTGGCTTAGGAGACATAAACAGTGCAGCTTCTATAACTT
>DAOWAL010000042.1 GCA_030634615.1 Candidatus Aenigmatarchaeota archaeon
ATGTAAAAAGAATAAAGCTCGAAGAATACAAGCAACAGAAAAGGGGCGGTAAAGGGATAATCGGAACAAGGACAAAGGAAGGCGACATTGTAAAGGAAATGTACGTTACAAGCACTCACGATTACTTGTTATGCTTTACAAACAAAGGAAAGGTTCACTGGATAAAAGCATACAGAATACCGGAAGTTGGCAGATATGCGAAAGGAAGGCCAATAATAAACCTTCTCAATGTTGAAAAAGACGAAAAAGTAAAGGACATAATCCCAATAAAGGAATTCAGGGAGGGTAAATACATATTCTTCGTAACAAGGAAAGGACAAGTTAAGAAAACTCCTTTAATGGCTTACAGCAAACCACGTTCATCCGGTATACGTGCGATCACTCTTAGAGAAGGCGATGACTTAGTGGAGGCAAAGTTAACAGACGGAAGTCATGAAATAATAATTGCTACAAGGAAAGGTTTTGCCATTCATTTCCGTGAAAAAGACGTCCGATCAATGGGAAGAACAGCATCGGGTGTACGTGGTATAAGGCTTAGAAAGGGCGATAAAGTTGTCGGTATGTGCAGAGTCGATAAAACAAGTTCGTTATTCACTGTATCAGAAAAAGGATACGGTAAACGTACAAAGTTTGACAATTACAGAACACAAACACGTGGCGGAAAGGGTATAACAAACCTCAAAGTAACGCCTAAAAACGGTGAAGTTGTGGGAATTATTCCACTCCATGATGACGATGAAATAATGTTCATTTCAAAAGAGGGACTGATAATCAGAACAGTTGCAAAGTATATTTCTGAGATAGGCAGGGCAACTCAGGGTGTAAGGGTCATGAGATTAAACGATGGTGACAAGCTTGTTTCTTTTGCAAAGATCAAAGCAGAAGACATTGTCGACGAAGAAAAGTCTGATTCTTAGTGCAATATTTTACTACTAAAAAGTATTTAAATTAAAAAAATATGTGTTTATTATGAGCAGCTATCTAAAAGTTGACAAGAATATGATGATGTTATATTCAGATCTTGATAAAAAATACAATAAAAATACTTACAAAAACCTAAGTCCAAAACTTTTAAAAAGGGGAGCAACTACTCTACTCACTACAGCCGAGTTAACGGGAAGCGATCTTACTTGTTTAGACGCAATTAATAAAGTATATGATATAATAAACCAAACATACAAACTTGGCCGTAGCGAAAAAATAAAACGTGCAGGCAAGGAAATTGAGGGCATGTTAATGGAATACATAAAAGACTTTGTGAAAAGATAAAAAACTAATATTATTTTTAAGCTGAAAACTAATCATAGAGCATGAACAAAGTTGATTTCTGTGTTTTTGACATTAGCTATGTTGTTGAGGACAATCTCCCTATTGTAAAAATATGGGGAAAGACGAAAGCAGGAAAAAGTGTTTTGGCAATTGACAGGGACTTTTATCCATACTTCTACGCAGAAGCAGATGAAAACATGAGCACTGCTGACGTGGAAGCACTTAAAATGAGACTCAGAGAGCTCAAGGAGTTTGGAGAAAAAATAAAAACAATAGAAAACGTAAACAAAAAATATCTTGGTAAGGAAAAGGTTTTTCTTAAGGTAGTTGTAACAAATCCAAGAGATCTTCCAAGTATAAAAGATACTATAAAGGAATGGAAAGGTATACGAAGAACATACGAATACGACATAATGTTTTACAGGCGTTACATAATAGACAAAGGAATTATCCCGATGAAATGGATTTCTGTTGAAGGTGAAAAAGAAAAAGACAGCACAGCAGATATTGTAATCGATGTTAAATCCATTATCCCAATGAAAGGAATTTATCCGAAATTCAAGACAATGGCAATAGATATAGAAACAGTCGATGAAGAGATAATAATGATATCACTTGTCTCTAAGGGTTTTAGGAAAGTTCTGACGCATAGCTGGGATGAAAAAGCGATGAATTATGTTGAAATACTTGAAAATGAAGCTGAGATGCTGAAAAGATTTATAGAACTCATCAGAGAGAGAAATCCCGACATAATAGTCACATATAATGGTGACATGTTCGATTTTGTCAAAATAAATGAAAGATGTTTTCATTACAAGATAGATCTTAATATAGGAAGAGGCGGAGAAAAATTAGAGTTCAGAAAACGTACAAGAAGAATGGCTGCAAGAATAATAGGAAGGACTCATATAGACATCTACAACTTTGTTTACAGCATAATAGGATCATCATTACAATCTGAAACATTCACTCTTGACATGGTTTCAAAAGAATTGTTAGGAGCAGGCAAAAAACCACTTGACTGGAAAAAACTTAGTAAAATGTGGAAGGAAAAGAAAGGTCTCAACAAGATATCAAGATACTGTGAATGGGATTCTCAGCTTACCCTAAAACTCTTAGATTTAATGATAAACCAAATATTTGAACTTTGCAAGGTCTCTGGTCAAATTGTTTTTGACGTTTCAAGAATGTCATATTCTCAACTTGTGGAATGGCTTCTCATAAGAAAAGCTTATGAGAAAAATGAAATTGTACTCAACAGACCAACATATATAGAAATGACAAGAAGAAGAGAAGCATCACCTTATCTGGGCGGATATGTTTTAGAACCAGAACCCGGAATACACAAAAACATAGCACTCTTCGATTTCGCTAGCCTTTATCCTTCAACTATAATAACGCACAATATATCACCGGAAACACTTGACAGTAAAAGTAACGGTAAGAATGAAAACAGAGTCCCGGATAGTGATCATTTCTTTTCAATAGAAAAAACAGGATTTATCCCATCAATAATGGAAGAACTCGTGAAAAAGAGAATTGAAATAAAACAGCAAATGCAAAAACTTGCAGTTGGTTCTCCTAAATACAAAGATCTCTACAGCAGACAATACGCGTTGAAACTTCTGACAAATGCAAGCTATGGGTACTATGCATATTCAGGATCAAGATGGTATTCAAGAATATGTGCAATGGCAATAGCATCATTTGGAAGAAGATATATAAAAAATGTAATAGATACTGCTAAGAAAAATAACTTCAAAGTAATATACGGAGATACCGATTCGTTATTCATTTCAGAATGCAGCAAGCAAAAAGCACAGGTGTTCCTAAAAGAAGTAAACGAAAATTTACCCGGGACGATGGAACTTGAATTCGAAGGAATGTACAAATCAGGAATATTTGTACCGACAAAAACAGGTACAGCTGCAAAGAAAAGATATGCTCTTTTGGACAATAAAGATCACATCACGATAAGGGGATTTGAAGTTGTAAGAAGAGATTGGTGCAAGATAGCAAAGGACACACAGGAACAAGTTTTGTCAGCCATACTAAAAGACAAGGATAAGGATAAAGCAATTGCAATAGTAATGGAAATGATAGACAAAGTGAAAGGTGAAAAAATCAAAAAAGAAGACCTTGTCTTGTACACACAACTCACGAAACCTATAAACGAGTATGAACAAATCGGTCCTCATGTCGCAGCAGCTAAAAAATCTATCGAGTACGGGCAGACTGTAAAGGAAGGTCAGATAATAGGATACATAATATCTAAAGGAACCGGCTCAATATCGAGCCGTGCTGAACCATATGATTATGCCGAAGACTATGACCCGGAGTATTACATAAACAATCAAATTTTACCGGCAGCCATGAGAATTCTTCATGCACTAGGGTTCACCGAAGAAGATGTTTTGAGCGAACCACCAGGGCAAAAATCACTTGACACATTTATGAAAAAATCACTTAAGAAACGTCTCAGAGAAAGTTTTGAAAAGTTCAGAAGCGATTGATTGAAGAAATGTCATTTCTTCTCCAATAATATTTTATGCTTTAATCATTTTAGCCGGATTATCCTTCCAATAATCTAAACAATCTTTTTCGGACCAAATAACAGCTTCAAACCCATCATCAGTTGTTTTAGAAAGACATTTCAATTCATCTTGTTTTAGATATTCCCCCATGCCCATCTCTTTGAAGATTTTGTCTCTGACAGACGTTGGTGCATCTCTCCCCTCTTCGAGCGTAATCTTATTGGAATCTATTTTCGCGGTAATTGAAGGATATTTTTCATATGAAGTCAATCCGGATTCATTAACATCAAAACCCATATTAGTTAGCGTACTAATTATCTTTTCATCATATTGTTTTATGTCAGTGTATTTTTTAGAAACCTTCTCAACTTCTCCCATGAAAATCAATACTCCTTACATGTCTGTGACGTGTTTGTTATTTGATATTAAGTGGTAATATTTATAAAATCGGTGGTTACCTAACCTTTCATGACAATTTATAGATATTTAAATTTGAAAAATAGTCAAATGTTCTTTTCCATTACGACTCTTTTTTTCTGATACCCTATTTTCTCATAAAGTTTTATAGCAGAAACATTTTCAAGTGTAACAGTGAGTTTTATTCTTTTGATATTCTTTTCCCTGAAATATTCCTCAGCACAATCCATCAGTTTTTTTGCAAGACCCTTTCCCCTGAATTCATCATCAATATATATCTGATGAACAAGGCCACATTTGCCAAGAATTGTCCTTGTCGTACTCATCCACAAAAAGCCGATAACTTTTCCGTTCTCTTCTAAAACATGCATTCCTTCAGGTTCCCTTTCAAAATTTTTCAGCACAGATTCTTTGTATTTTTCAGGATTAAAATTATTGTCGGGAAAACTTACCTGCACGCTTTTTTTCTTAAATTCCAATATTTTTTCAATGTCACTTTCCTGAAATCTTCTTTGCTCCACTCAGCTCACCTTTTTTCATGAAATTTAATATATCCATTTGTTTTGTTCCCATTTTTCTGTACTTGTCTATGGACACTATATCATTAAGTATGTCCATGATTATATTACTTGCCTGTTTTGGATACCAATAACCAAAAAAATTCGATGTTTCAACTTCCATTACTATGCTGTTTTTTTTGAAAAGATGGTTTTTCATTTTCAGAGCTTTTTGTCCCTTGAATATTGATTCCACTGTTATATGAGGACGAACATTATCCTTTCTCAGTGCAGATTTTATTGCTGCAATGTAATTCTTTTCATTGAAATTTTTCTCAAGGCGGTTGTATACTTTTTTATCAGCGTATTTTTTTATAACAATTAAATCATTTTGAACATTCTTCTTGAACTCTACCTTCATCTTGTCCATATCAAATTCAGAAAAAATTTCCTTTATCCTGCCAACAACTCTTCCATGTTCGTGTATTATGCCGTTCTTGTAATGTTTTGACATGTGTTTGAAAAAATCTTCATAGTTTTCGTTTGTTTTTTTAACAATTGTGTCAATGAGTTCTTTTTTAACTCCCCTACCTTGATATGTTATAAAATCCATAACAGACGGAAAATTTTTGATTCGCGTAAACAAACTGTGCGCAAAAACTATTATGTTACCAGATCTTTGGACTGTTCTCCAAAAATCATTGTATATTTTCTGCCTGTTATAGTGATCAACCCCGTTAAAAGACGTCCAAGCATATTCGTTTCTGTATTTATACAGTTTTACCTTGTTTTCATCCATTACAAAATCAGACCACACGTTAAGAGAGGAGCTTTTCGACGGTTGTTCCCTGTTGTAATCCGTGCCATACATTTGTTTTCTTGGCATTGTAGAAATAATTAATGTTCCTCCCATCTTAAGCCAGCACTGTGAAGCAATGGTATCAGACCACTGGTCTCTGGATGTAGAAACTTCTATTGCCGGACCTGTGTGAGGACATACCCAAACCGGTCCCGGACCATTCCTGTAAACTATAAAACCAGGATGATATTCAATGTTTAGAAACTTCATGTATATATTATAGTCGAGGTCATAAAAAAGCGTACTGTGAATATCGAAAAAAACGAGTATTTATTTGACATGTTGCAACATTTAAATGGTGTTTTTATGTTTGCTGGTAAAAGTAAATTATTTTTAGGAAGTGTTGGCATAATAATCTCATTTATGATTGCGAGTATAGCTTTTACCACTCCAACATCAAGTTATGATATGCCAAAAGTTGAAAAAGAATGGACATGTACTAATGGCGGATTTTCATCTGACCATTGCTACAGTGAAAGCTGTGCGTATAATGTATTCCATATATGGAGCAAAACAGGAGACCAGGTATTTAATTTTGACGCTCCAAGAGCAGGGGAATATGAATGCACTATTGAAGTTGTAGCAAATCATTTTGATTATAAATCAGATGCTCCACCGCAGATAAATGAAAGAGTTGATGTTTTTCTTAACAATGAACAGGTAGGAACTACTGAAGACAAATGGTGCCCTCCTGACAATGATATAAATCCACCACCAAACGTGGAGTGCGAATCTGGTGATAACTGTGTATATGTTGATGCTGGAACTGATGTTAACGGGTTCTTCACAGCAGGTAATGTAAAAAGTTTCAGTGGAAGTTCTGTATGTTTCAAAGTAGACAACGTGGATGCATTATATCAAGCAATGCTTGACAGAAATGGCGGCACAGAGGATGCAAAAGACAAGCAATTTGTTTTCGGTCTTGGCGGTGTTGACAATTATCACCATTTTGCGGCATTCTACAGATACATGAAACCGGGTGGAATGTATAATAAGATGCATCTCATGGAAATGGATACAGGTTTCAATTATGACGGTAATGATCGTTATGGATGGTGCTATCTCACAAAAGACGGTGGCCCTGGTGGAAGAGGCCTTGAATTAAAACAGGGTTGTGTTTACAAAATAGATATATCACTGTTCGGTGTGACAGTTTCGGGAGGAAAAGACGATATAACCTTCACAGACGGTTGCAACAGATATCTTGTTTACCCATCTGGTCTTGATCTAAATCTTTACTGTGATAAAGATTGTAAAGGCAGGAATACAAACAGAGTACATACAACGGCATCAGGTGCAGGGATAAGTAAAGTCGATTGTGCAACATTCCGACTTAACTGCAACGGCGAAAACTCCGGAAGCGATCCTTGCGATATTAATGGAAGAACATGTGCTGATTTTGATTGCGGTACAGGTCCATTAACATGTGTAGGTGAAGATATAAGTATTGCAGGATGTTCTGATTTTCCCGGTTGTCTTTACACGACGATGTGCCCAGATCCAGAAATGATAATATGTGGCAATAACTGTTGCACAGAGGCTCAATATTGTAATAACGGTAAATGTATGCCTATCACATAAAAAAACTTTTTATTATTTAACGTCAACAAAGTAAGCAAGGAGAGTGATTATATGGGTGCTGCTGTTGGTTTAGGTGCATTGTTGATAATTGTTATTACGTTCGCTTCGTTTATATACAATAATTTTGTTGGTGTAGCTTTAGGGATTATTTTCTTGTTGATATATCTGGCTTCGTCATTTAAGACGGTGAGGCCAACGCAAAGAGGATTAGTAGAACGTTTTGGTAAATACATAAGATTCCTTAATCCGGGATACACATTTGTTTTCCCATTTGTTGATCAGGTAATAAAAGTTAATGTCACAGAACAAATGGTAGATGCAGAAAAACAAGAAATAATAACAAGCGATAGGCTTAATGCAACAGTAGATGCACAAGTTTATTTTAAAGTCGAAGCCATTGAAGATTCTGTAAAAAAATCACAATACAACGTACACGATTATACATACCAGATAGTTAATCTTGCAAAAACAACACTTAGAAACATAATAGGTACACTAACATACGAAGTAGCAAATAGCGACAGAACAAAAATCAATACATCTCTTCACAAAATACTAACAGCTGAAGCAAAACCATGGGGACTTATAATTGTCAGAACAGAGATAAAGGAAATAGAACCACCATCCGATGTACAAACAAGCATGAATACAGTAATAATGGCAGAAAACGAAAAAAAGGCCGCAACTGACAAAGCAACTGCAAACGAAAGAATCGCAGACGGTGAAAGACGTGCAGAAATAATGAGAGCAGAGGGTGATAAAAAAAGTAAAATTTTACGTGCAGATGGTGAAGCAGAAGCGATCAAAACTGTTGCAAATGCAAATGCAGAAAAATATAAAGTGGAGTCTGAATCCTTGAAAAAACACTTCACTGGAAATGCAGTTGTTTTCAAAAAACTTGTGACGACAGAAAAATCACTTAAAAACGCAACAAAATTCGTTATAGACCCAAAACTCGGTATTCAAACCATAATAAGTGAAGCTGCAGGGATAACACCTATAAAGAGACGAGCCCCAACAAAGAAAAAATAGGCTACGGTATTTGATCTACCATCCCTATGCAGAGAAAGGCAGTAACGTTGTTTGTGGTTAAGAGTTATCTCTTGTAAACCCACATCACATACGTTCACCCGACTTTGCTGTGCAGAGACCTTACAGTTTCTGCCTTTCCCTGAGGGAATATGGAAGATACAATTCCATTTACCAAAGAAGGACTTATTTTGACAAAACACAAAACTATTTATTAAACATGTTTTAGATACAACAATAATATAATAACAAAAAATGAATTTAAAATATGACAATTTGTGAGTCTATAAAAATTAATAACGATTGGGCGTTACTCTACGGTATTTTAGCTGGAGACGGATGTATTTCTAAATCCGGAAAACATCATTTTATCTCAGTGACCTGCAATATACATGATGATGAGCCATTTTTTCAGAAGATAGTCATACCATTGTTTGAGAAAATAAGAAATAAAAAAACACAATATATAAAAAGACCGAAATGGGGAAAGATTGAAATTAACTTTAGCGACAAGGAGTTATTTAATTCAATCAAATTATTAGAATTCCCCGTTGGTAAAAAAGAAAATATGAAAATACCGGACATGTTCACAGATGATTTTTATACTCATGTAATATCAGGATACTTTTCCACAGACGGCTCACTTGTTCTCGCAAATAATAATGGATCAATGTACCCGAGAATAGAAATACAATGCAAATCAGTTGAAATACTAAAACAAACAAAAGA
>DAOWAL010000015.1 GCA_030634615.1 Candidatus Aenigmatarchaeota archaeon
CATATAAACTTATTGTCTCGTCATGGGCAATCATGTTATTGCTTTATTCCTTTTATTGCGTTGAATTTCTTTATTATCTTTGCATACTCCTCGCTTACATTATCTCTTACCCCTGTACCAAGTAAAGCGTCCACGAGGATGTCATATTTTGCTTCAGGAAATTTTTCTATATAGAACTTTACTTTATGACCCATTGAACTGAGTGCCTTTAGAATCGTGTAGTTTTTCCTTGTGGTTTCACTTCTCAGAACTCCAGGTTTTTTAGCAAAGTATACGCTCACATGTGCACCATGCATTAAAGCATGTCTCGCAAGTACAAGACCGTCTCCGGCATTGTTTCCCGTACCGCAGAAAACAAGTATTTTTTTGTTTTTAAGGGAAATTTTCTTTTCAATGACACATAAGGCATTTGATCCGGCATTTTCCATTAAAACAGCTTCAGAAACACCAAACTCCATTGCTTTCTTTTCTGCAATTAGCATGTCCTTGACAGATATCATATCTATATTATTGACAACGTGTCGTAAAAAGTGTTTCTGAAATGAATGTAACGTTATAAAATATTTATAGTCAAAACGTGGTTATGAACAACAAATACTTTGATAATGAAACAGCGATGACACTAAGTAAAATTAATGAAATAATTGAAACTAATCCTGAACTTCTTGGTAAATATCTCAAGACAAGAGTTGAAATCATATACAGAGACGGGACAGAAGAAGGTAAATCATGTATAATAGAAAAATACAATAAAAAAATGGAAGATTTGAAAGAACTAGAAAAAGAGATCAAAGCTATTATACGAAAATGTAAAAGCGTATCAGATTCACATGCGCCGATCATTGAAGAGCAAGCACATGAAATTGATAAGTTAATTAAAGAAAATAAAGAATTACATAACTATATAGATGATATCGAAGGTACACCAAAAAGCTCAAGTTAGAATTACATAAAGCTCTTGGCGTCTTCTTTATTCTGTTTTATTTTCTCTGAAAACTCTATTGCGGCCTGTTCTAGAGGTAACCCTGTTCTGGATTCCTTAGAATTTCTCTTTCTTATTTTAACAAATACTGGATAGTTCACGCCTTCTCCTATTATGAGCCCTGAACCCACCCTAAGACCAGAAATCTGATTTTGAACTTCTCTTGTAATTCCCTCTGCTGATTTTCCTATATGATCTAAATCGTATGGATTTGTTACCCTGAGAATAATCTGGGTATTACACTGTGAAAGAACAGTTGTAGACAATTGTATCGGTCTCTGTGATATCAAACAAATTGAAGCATGGAACTTTCTCCCTTCTCTTGCTATGGTCTGTATTATGCCCCTGGAAATGGCGTTTTCAACCTTTGCAGTTTCAGGTACAAACTGATGCGCTTCTTCTAAAATGAGCAGGAAAGGCGGTATTTTGGCATCTCTCCTGTCGTTGAACATGTTTTGTGACAGGTGTGCCACAATCATTTGCTTAACCTTTGAACTTACAAACGAGGACATGTCTATTATGCTTATTTTGCCCTGCTGCGTGAGTTCTTTTGTGGATGGGTATGAAGTGGCCCCGAATACTCCGGTCTCCATAAGTTCGTAAAGAACCGAAACCAGGACATCTTTTGTAGCTGCCTTTACTTTACTGTCTTCCTGTATCTTTTCTATAAGGTCTTTTACACCAAAATGCTTCTTATCGGTCTTCATTTGCCTCAAGAAACGTGCCAGTTCCCTGACCTGTACACCAGACAGTCTTGGAAGGAATCTTGATATCTGCCCTGTACTGAGTTCAGAAAGGCCTATTCTTATATCTTTTCCAGGGAAAACTGTTATTTTATCTGAGTAATCCGGATCATCTGCAAATGATAAGTATTCACCGTGAGTATCGATAATTACGGTTGCTATCTGCCCGTCTTCTTTTTTCCTGTTCAGAATCTCTTCAAGCAGCACGGAAACAAGATATGATTTACCTGCTCCTGATATGGCTAAGATAGCAAGATGTTTTTGAAGCAGTTTTGTCATGTTAAGGTTGACATCCACATCATGCGAAGGCAGTTTTCCTATCTTTAAACCGTTTTCATCGAGTCCTAGGAACTTTGCAAGCATCGCGTGGTCAGGCTCAATTACCTTTGTACCAGGCGATGGCGGAAACGTTACTTCATCAAACTTTCCATCATCATTTTGTACACCCAAAGGGGTCACGTCTGCAACAAGATATTCCCAGTTTTTGACAGGGAAGATTTCATCCATGGGCCTTGAAGATTCGTATTTTTCAACACTCTCAGGCCTTGTGAAGTATCTGTTGCTCTTGAAAATATCATTAACCCTGCCTATCAGTTTGCCTCCATGTACGGGAACATCAACAAACTGCCCCTTTCTGACTATGGTATCTTTCTTTATCACAAAAGAAAACTTCCTTGTACATGGCCCTTCCGGGTTAGAAACAACTGTACCGTATTCCCTCATATCATCTAATTGCGCTCAAATTATAAAAAAGATAAATGCCTCTAGTGGGAAAATGCGAATTTAAATCTAAAATTTAAATTGGAGTCATGAGAATAGACGAATACCTGTTGCCTGGAAGTCAAGAAGTAATAAATAACTGGAGAACTGATGATCTCGTTCCTTATTGTGGAAATATGTGCAAAACAAAAAGCTGCTGTACACAATCCAGTTTGAATAGTCTTACAAAAAAAGAATTACACGATGTAATGGGTACCAAAAATTCAGGGGATATAAGAAAACTTGAGAGAATGGACATAATTGAAAGTGATGGTAGCATTTTAAATAAAAGATATAGACTCAAAATAATCTGCCCCAAATACAACACGCAAACCGGAAAATGTGACATTTACGAGGATCCAGAAAAGCCAGAAACATGTAAAATCAATCCTTTACAGGTATTTCATAACCCTGATCCAGTTGATACGGAGACTTACAGAATATGCCTCAATAACAGATGTGAGCTTGTTCAGAAAAATGAAGAAGACATAATCAACTTCTTTAATAGTAAACTCAAAGAAGATCCTCTTTTTGATGGTTTCATATAGTACATTTTTTAGATAATATGCTCTATGTATATCGATTTTCTCTCCTAGAGACGCTTTCTCGCCTTAACACCCACTTCGAAATTTAAGTCTCACTTTTTCATGAAAATATTATTTATATTCTACAGTATATATTTTCTAAAAGATATAATTAAAAATACTTATTAAAACATATCATATAAAATATATATATTTAAAATTATCTTTCAAGAAATACCGATTTTAATGGATACATAATATTTATATTTCCTTGATACATAAATTAATCATGAATTTTGTAAAAAAACAAAAACCGGTATTGGAAGACCTATTCCTGAGAGAAAAACCTGCTCGTATTCTACTATCTCTTAAGATGGCAAAGATACCAGTTTATGCAACAATTCTTTCCAAGGAAGCAGATTGTACATACTCACATACCATAAAAATTCTTGACGTTTTAGAAAAAATGGGTCTTGTTGTATTTGATAAACAAGGTAGAATCAAAGGTATAAAGCTCACAGATGATGGCTGGAACATAGCACATGATATTGAGGCTGTACAGAAAAAACTTACACAGGTAGAGGAAAAACACGCAAAGAGGGTAGCTAAAGCAGCCAAGAAAGACAAGGCCAAGAAATAAATTAAATCATTAAAGTTCGCTTTTCGTTATTTACTATAATCGTATTTGTTCCTGTAAGAGGATAATTACCCCATATAGAGTCTCCAAGAACGAGGTACATTGAATCGAAACCTAAAATTTTTCGTGTACCTAATCCATCAACGTCAATGATATCGCCTTTTTCGAATTCACTTACACTGATTGGTTTGTACATGAAGATTTTAATGATGTTCAGTTTTTTATAGATTTACTGTTCACAGCCTTTTTCTTTCCCGGTACCTAACCTTTTTCGTGAAAATACGCCCCAAAAAGCAGGTTTAGGCGTGAATTACAGTGTTTCATCTTAAAAACGTTACAAAATGTATATTTTGTTACGTAAAACGTAACATTTTTTGACAATAAGTTACGAAAACGTAACTTTTATATAAAAGTGTAACGTATTATAAAGTATGACAGAGTCAGAAAATGAATCAGTGTATTATTTGACAAGAGGAGAAATAAGAAAAATTATAATTTGTTCTGCTTCTCTTAGGGACAGGGTCATAATTAAAGTACTTGCAAGAACAGGGATGAGAAGAGGAGAACTTAGAGATCTCGAAATAAGAGATGTAGATTTTGATAAAAATAGACTATATATCAGAAGTGGTAAGGGAGATAAGAGCAGAACTGTTCCTGTAGATAACGATACACTGCAAGACATAAAATTCTATATAGGTGAAAGAAAAGAAGGGAAACTTATACGGAGCAACAAACAAGATACCATATCGTTAAAGCAAATAAATGAAATATGTGCTAAGTGTGGTAAAGCTGCCGGCGTCAGACATCCAAATCCTGGTAAAAATGAGATAAATCCCCACCTTTTTAGGCACTCTTTTGCCAGAATGATGCTTGAAAAAGGTATGAGAATGGAAGAAGTTCAGAAGGTTCTTGGCCATTCTAGCATAAAAACAACCATGGATGTTTACGGTACACCTGGAATGGAAAGTGTCCAGAAAAGTTATGATAGGATAATGGAATCAATAGTGTAAAACGCATCACTGCAAGCATATTTAGACTAAAAAAGTAGGACGTTTAAACCGGTCAAAAATGTAAATTTACATACATAATATTTAATATATATTACATATAATAATTAATTTAATATATCTTTAATAATATAATTATTATAACATATATACTGTAATATATATTTAATGGAAATTATATTTTTAACAAAAAGTGAGACTTGTTTTGATTTTGACCCCTATAGGGAGAGGCGTAGTGAGTGTCTAAGAGGTATAAATGAAGCTAAGTATAGCGATTTTTAGAAATAAAGTGAGCTAACGGATACTTCTTTCTATTATTTTGAACCTGAATCGTCGTGAGTTGCAATTCCTATGCCGATTATCGCTAAAAGAACGCCAATAAACGCTAGGAACATGTAAACTGGAAAGTATATGGGAGCATCTGTTACGTAAGTGATGTATCCTCCTATAAGACCAGTACCAAGAAGTGCCACTCCTGCGACAAGTAGACCTATCATAAGGTATTTTTCCATGTATTATAGTTGTGGGAATTTACTTATATGCAACTTTTGTAACAGAATCAAAATTTAAGCTTTCTTGTATAAACAATATCATGCCTCAGATAATTTTCGAACATAAAGTCAATGGAAGTGGTCAGATGAAGGCTGAACAAATTTTAAAGGCAGTAAAAGAGGTATATACTGATGCACACGAAACGGGAATTCAACCTGGAGATGGCAACTACGCAATTTATTTCTATACGTCATTAGAAGGCAGACTTTCAAAAATTAATGAAACATTAAAAAAATATGGTAGTGGAATCGTAATCGATGGTTTTACTCCCGTAGGAATGTTGTAAACAATTCAGTCTTTAAGCGTTAATTATAAAAGGGACCTTGACCAAGAAATTGAAATGAACGAATTTCTTATAATTCTGCTGGCTGTCGGAGGTTTTGTTTCTACTGCATTCATAGGGTATGAAATGTTCAAAAACAACGACGACGATGAGAGTTTTACACGTAAAACAGCAGAAGATGCCATGAGAATAAAGGCAAAACAATTCGAAGAAACATACTTCTAATTTTAAAATAAATCTATATCTTCGAAAAACATTTCTCCCCACCAACCCAAAAATAACGTAACAATCAGTCTTAAACGGTTTTTAATAAATGAATTTACAAAGAAAATGCTATTAAATAACATTAGATTTAATTTATTATGATGAGGAACAAAAAAGAAAACATATTTAATAGATACCTCTTAGCAAAACCAACTATAAGAATGGTGATTGAGTGGCCAATGTTAATAGTGCTAGGAATAATCGCAAATATATTTTCTCAATCCACAATCCCATTTTATCCATTCTCAAATATATTCGGCTTTGTTTTGCTAATAATGGGTATTATAATCCATGGATTTTCTCATAAAATTCATAAACAAGCACATTATCAATCCGATAAAATCGAGAAACTAATAACTGAAGGTATTTATTCGAAGATAAGACATCCAGGGTATTTAGGTTTAATGTTAATGTATCTTGGCGTTGCATTTACGTGGGGATTTACCTGGATTTTAATCCCGGCTGTTCTTTTTGTTATACTCAGTATATTAACGGCACTCAAAGAAGAAGATATAATGAAGGAAAAATTTAGTAAAGAATATGAGGAATATGTGAAGCAAGTGCCATGGAGATTTATACCTAATTTATTTTAGCTCACCAACTCAAAAATAATCGTAATAGTTGACTTTAGACGACGACGCAATTTTAAATACAAAAAGTATTTTTTTACTATGAGTAGACTTCACAAGAATAAACAGTATTATTCAGAAACCGCTCGAACCACTGAAAAGGTCCGAGAGGAGATAAACAAGGGCCTAGCTGTTCTAAACGATGTCGATGAAAATATAATTGCTTTCTTCGGTTCACATAAAGTCAATAAAGATAGTGAATATTACAAGCACTGCAAAAACGTTGCACACGAACTTGGGAAGAAAGGATATGCCATTCTTAGCGGAGGTGGTCCTGGTATAATGCATGCTGCAAACAGTGGAGCAAAAGAATCAGGAACAAATTCAATAGGTTTGAAAGCTGAACTCCTTTCGGGAGAAAGAGTCACAGACCCGATTTTCACAAAAGAGCTTTCCTTCCATTTCCTCTTTGTTAGAAGGTTTATCATGTCAATAAAGAGTGAAGCCTTGATATTTTACCCAGGCGGATACGGAACCATGAATGAACTTTTCGAATATGCAGTTCTTATGCAAACAGGCATTGTCGATAAGGTGCCGATAATATGCGTAAATAAAAAATATTGGGAAGGGATGTTTGATTGGTTAAAAAACAATCCATTAAAAGAAGACTTCTTCATCCATGACATAAGGGATTTGAATCTTCTACACTTAGTTGATGACTACGAAGAAATATTAAAACTGATTGAAAAATAAGTAAAAACATTTCTCCCCACCAAACGAAAAATAACGTAATCACTGGCTTTAAACGGTTAAACGATATCTAAGTCTCACGTAATTTATCCATCGCACTTTTAATAAAACCGTATACTATTATGGCATAATTGTCTCTTATTGCTTCATTCTCAGTAAATTCCCCGTTTAATGCAATTTTACATACTTGACTTAGCTCAGAATCTCCAAAGTTTTTTTTCACAAATACACCTTGGACTCTATGTGCTCGACATTCAAAATCTGTAAAAGCAGTAAGCACCTTTCCAACAGGATTATTTCTATCGCCTCCCTTCCAGACACTCTTTGCTTCTTCCAATAGGCGTTTCTCACCACCATCTTCAAGATAACTCCTCGCTTCATTGAAAATAATTTCCCTGAAAGGTTCTATATTCATGTGATGATATGTTTCATGTATACCAGAACCAATCATTGCTGCATCACTCGTTGGTCTTTCATCAAACATCATATCACCATCAAAAATGTTATAAGTGGCACCAGCACCGCAATCTTCGAATCCAACTGCCATGTTGGATATTTTTTTAGTTTTAGTATTTCCGCTAGTAATTCTTTCTTGTAAACTACTGGCAATTCTGGCATAACCGCCGTTGGACCTATACCCTATAGCTTCAACTACCTCTTGAGGTGTTAGGTTTCTCCCGTATTTTCGAATAAGTATATTTTTCATTATTAATTAGTAGTATATTTTATAATATAAAGCTTTCTATTAGCTAATAAACATTTATCCCACTCGGTTAATAAAATAACGTAATCATTGACTTTAAACGGATTTCCGATATCTTTATATATTAAAGCTTCAGAAGATTTTCTTTTACAAATACTCAATGGATATTTTTTTAACCAACGTATGCAAATAGAAACTATGATAATAAGAAAAGCCAAGTTAAAGGACGTTCCTGATATTGTTAAAATGTGGAAAGAGTTCATGGAAGAACATGACAAAATTGTCACATCCAGTGAATCAAAACTCAGAGAACAACTCAAAAGAAAAAAGGAAGCGGAGAAGCTTTTCAAGGATTATATTGCAAAAAATATCAGATCTAAAAATTCTATATTATTTATAGCAGAAGTTAATGGTGAACCAATTGGATACAACATGAGTCACATAAAGCCAGACATACCGATTTTTGAAATAGATAAACTTGGTCTTGTAAGTGACATGTTTGTTAAAAAAAGACACAGAGGATCAAAAATATCATCCATGTTTAAAGAAAATGCGTTTAACTGGTTTAAGAAAAAAGGTGTAAAATACGCAAGTATTATATTGCACGCTCCAAATAGTTATGCTCACTCTGTTTACAAAAACTGGGGTTTTATTGATCACAAAATAGAAATGCGAAAGAAGTTGTAGACAAAGGTTAAATAGCTCAGTTTTCTAAATTAAATTGATTACTATGGTCAGAATAACTATGGATTATTCCACGCTTGCAATTCACGACAGAGACCCTGTCATAAAAGAGCTGAAAAAGCTAGATACTGACAGAAAAATAAACATATACAATGCAATAACACTTGAAAGAAACATTGAGACCATGACAGAATCCGAAGAGAAAATATATGAAAAACTTAAAGAAATGGTATTTGGTAAGGAAAGAAAAATTAACCTTACAGACCATGCAGACTTACTTGTTCTGATGAATCATTTGAAGAGCGACAGGGACTTCTTTGTAACATTTGACAAGAAAAAATATGAAAACTTGTCAAAACATAAACACATCAAAATAACAGTACCTGATGCTAAATTTTTAAAAGAAATTAAGACAAGGTTATCATTGAGTGATTGATTATGAGCGAATGTCCAAACAGAGAACTGAATCTTAAAGAATGTACATGTTCTTATCCGGGATGCCCACGAAAAGGAATGTGCTGTGAGTGCATAAAACACCACAGAGAAAATGGCGAGATTCCTGGATGTCTGTTCCCGGCAAACGCAGAGAAAACATTTGACAGGTCTGTAAGAAAATTTGTCGAAGTAATGGGTCAATAGTTATATACCATTAAGATACTAAATTAGTAAGGGTTGTATGTATGAAATTAGGTAATATTATATTCTTCGTAATTTTCTTTGTAATAATGTTATTTTCAACAGTCATGAACATATTCGGCGATTTATTTTGGTTCACTTCTATTGGATATGAAAACGTCTTCCTGGAAATATTCACGACAAACGTAATGCTTGCATTCTTGTTCGGACTTTCGTTTTTTGCTTTCATGTTTATCAATTTGAAAGTTGCAAAAAGACTTGCCCTGAATAAAACAGAAAGAAAAGGTAAAAGAAGTATAGACATGTTATTAATTGTAATTACACTTGTACTTTCTTCATTTGTAGGAACTGCTTTTGCAAGATGGGAAGTTTTCTTAAAATACCTAAATCACACACCATTTGGTACAGTTGATCCCGTCTTCTCAATAGATATCGGCTTTTATGTTTTTTCATTGCCCTTCTTTAACCACATACTTGGTTTTCTGTTAACTACTACTGTACTTTCAATTGCTTTGACATTTGGCGGTTACCTGTTTTACACAAGCTCAGTTGTCAAGAAGAAAGTAGATGAAGAAATTGAAGTAGTACCTGGAATGGCCACTTACAGTATTGACTGGGATTCAATTGGTAAAAAAGCTGAATCACACATAAGTTTTTTGGTTGGAATACTTTTCTTTTTGATTTCATATGGCATATACCTAGCAAGATATGGTATATTATTCTCATCCAATGGTGTTGTTTTTGGAGCAGGGTATACTGACCTTAACGTGGTATTACCATTGTTAAATCTACTGATGCCAATTGCTGCTGTTGTAGGTATTGTGTTCATGGCAAACGTGAAAATGGATAAGTGGAGATACAACATCTATGCGGTTGGAGCATTTGTCGGAATTGCTGTTTTAGGTCTTATGATATCTGGCGTTACCCAAGGGTTTATCGTTAGCCCGGACGAGTTTAACATGGAAAAAGTGTACATAGAAAAGAACATAGAAAACACCCTAAAAGCGTATAATATAGATAATATTGAAGAAAAAATGTTCCCTATTTCATATGACCTATCACCTGAAGATATAGAAAACAACAGAGGAACAATAGACAATATAAGACTATGGGACTGGAGACCACTTATCCAGACATATGATCAATTGCAGCTCTTCAGGACATATTACAACTTTAATGACGTGGATATAGACAGATACGATATCAACGGAGAATACAAAGAAGTAATGGTTTCGGCAAGAGGTCTTGATACACGGGGACTTGCAGAAAATGCTCAGACATGGGTAAATAATCACATGGTTTACACACATGGCTACGGTGTTGTCATGAACCCTGTTGATAAAGTTTCTAATGGCCTTCCAGAATTCTACATAAAGGATATTCCACCTTCTTCAGATTATTTTGAAATAGAAAGACCTGAATTATACTACGGTGACGGATTTAGTGGTTATGCTGTTGTAAAGACGAAAACAGAAGAATTTGATTACCCAAGCGGGGAAAGCAATACTTACACAACTTATGAAGGCACTGGTGGTGTACCTCTATCTGACGGATTCAGAAGACTTGCTTACGCGGCAAAATTCAGTTCTGTTGAATTACTTGTTTCAGGATCCATGACACCGGAAAGCAGGCTTATTATGTACAGGGACATACGTTCTCGTGTTAACAAAGTGGCAAACTTTTTATTGTTCGATCGTGATCCATACATAGTTGTTTCAGAAGGTAAACTGTACTGGATGATAGACGCTTACACTGTAACAGATATGTACCCCTACTCTGAACCAGTTTATCATTCAGGGTATGATATAGAATTCAATTACATGAGAAACTCTGTAAAAGTAGTTGTGGATGCCTACAATGGAGATATTCAGTTCTACGTTGTAGATAGCAGTGATCCGATAATACAGACATACAGTAAGATATTCCCTGAATTATTCAAGGATTACAGTGAAATGAATGATGATCTCAAAAAACACATTAGATACCCCGAAGATTTTTTCAGAATACAGGCAGAACTTTATTCAGAATACCACATGAAAGATGCAAGGGTATTCTACAACAAGGAAGACAGCTGGGAAATACCAAATGAAATATACAGGAAAAGAAGACAGGAAATGCAGCCATATTACATAATGACAAAGCTTGCTGGTCAGGAAAGTGAAGAATTCATACTAATGTTGCCATTCATACCACGAGGAAAAGAAAACTTAATAGCATGGATGGCTGCAAGATCTGACGAACCTAATTATGGAAAACTTTTGGTTTACCAGTTCTCAAAGCAGGTCCTGACATACGGTCCCATGCAAATAGAGGCAAAAATTGACCAGGACACTGACATATCTCAGAAAATCACACTGTGGGACCAGTCGGGTTCTTCAGTAATCAGAGGAAATACACTTGTCATACCAATAGAAGATTCAATACTCTATATTGAACCAATTTATCTAGAAGCAACAGAGAAAGGAACACTTCCACAGTTAAAGAGAGTAATCGTAGCATACGGTGACGAAATATCAATGAAGGAAACACTTGCTGAAGCACTTTCAGATGTACTGGGAAGTCAGATATCCACAGGCCCATCAGGGACAATAGACATAAAGGAGCTTCCTGAGGAAATTTTAGAACAGATATCTGACACATACGATAAAGCTCAAAACGCCCTTAAAAATGGAAATTTGGCCGAATACGCACAGTATGTGGAACAGATAGGACAAATAATAAACAACTGGAAAAGTGATTCTTAGCGACTATTCTTGAACATTTTCTTCTTCTCTTCCTGATACTAGAACTATGATCTTATATGAAATAATCAGGAATAAATTATTGTGTTTTTTTAGATTCACTTTTGAATGTATATACTGGGCGTTTTGCAAATTCCCTTACCAAACTATCTTCGTACTCGGTTAATGTGTCTATACTTTCTATAAAAAGTGGGTCTATATGTGTAATACCGCCTGGGTGCTGAGGATTGAATTTGGCCAAGTAAACATTCCCTTTTCCATCCACTGAAACAGTTCCGTAGAAAGGATTGAATCCTTCTACTTTCACCTTCATTGGATTTCCACTATAAAGTATATTCAAACTCATATAAACAATTAATGTTTTTCATATTTAAATACCTTTTGGTAGTTACAAAATTTGCACTTAATAGGACAAATAATAGAGAATTGGAAAAGTGATTCTTAGCGATTATTCTTGAACATTCCACCATGACCAGGAACTATCCAGTCAGCAACTTCTTTAACTTTCTTCCTGCTCTTTTTGAGTGTTTCCATATCAACAGCGAACTTATCATGTTCCGAAGCATTCTCTTTCCATATAACATCACCACAAACTGCTATGGTTCCGTCTTTTGTTTTTACAAGTAGTGTTATACTATCATTACTGTGGCCAGGTGTTTTGATAATGGACATGTTTTCATTTACATGGCCATTACAATCTTTCCAGAAATCTCCTTCCCACCATCCCCAATAATCAAGAGCTTTTGCATTGGGGAACATTCCAATACTTTTGTAATGATCCATGTGGGAATGCGTTATGAAAACAACGTTTATGTCATCCACTGTAAGTCCTTCTTTACTAAGAGCATCGATAAGAACTTTCTGGGACGGGAGTGTTCCCGGGTCAATTATCATATTTAGTCCGTCATCCTGAACTAAAACAATTGTAGAACATGCATGACCATTACTATCAGCTGATGTGTATCCTTCAATCAAAATTTTCAATTGCGCCATATACATCATACTCCCTGTGGAACATTTTTTCAAGAACTGATCCAAATGCCTTTGATGCGAATTTGATTTGATTGCTTTTACTGCTTCCAAAATTTATTACAGCATTGAAATCCAAACAAAACCCTTGGGCAAAACCGTCAAAAAACACAAAGAAGTGTTCCGGATCAAACTTAGTCTCACCTATTATCTGAAGGTTTGCTTCACCACTATTCTTGTTTTTGCTGATGGCAAACATCCCCATCATATTATCATCATTATGTATGTATGTAATTGTTTTTTCTGCCTTTCTTAGTTCATGTGCTTTTCCTAAGGCTTCGCCAAATGCACATCCTATGTTTTCAATGACAATAGGATTTTCCAAATCATCTGTTTCTATTTTAACATTAAACCCATCCAACTTGCTAAGAATTGAATTGACAAATTTTGAGCTTGATTTGACCTCTTCTGGCTCAACCGAAAAGTCGACTGTTACTTTTATGTTGAATTGATCTGAAAATCTCTTCAATTCTACCTTATCCCTGGTCTTTGTTACGAACTCAGATTTTATTTCTAAAGACATACTAATTTATCATTGTATACGATTAATTAAAAAACAATACTATTTTATTTTTTGTAGAACATAGCATGGCCACTCAAATCTAAATTTTGCTCCTTTTTCATTTTTTTCACATTCAGTATAAGCACTGTCTAAAATTTTCATTCTTTCTTTGTAACTTAATTCCGGTAGAATGCTTTTTGTCATAATAGGTATTTTGAAAAAATTATAAATATCATCTAAAGTTCTGTCCAACTCAAAAATTTCATCTGAAATTATTTTAAATCTTTTATTTTCCGAAATTTTTTCCATCATTGAAAAAATACGTGATTTCATTTCATCATTTTTTGTTTTAAGTTTCACAGATGCAATTTTATGCATCGTTGTTTCAAGTGAAGAAATTTTTATGTTAGTCCTTGGCGATAAATTAAAAGGAATATTAAAAACGAATTTACCATTATTTTTCAATATTTTTACAATAGTGTTTAAAGTCATGTCAGTATTCATTTGCCAAAATGCGAAATTGCATATAATTAAATCAACTTTTTCTTCAATCAATTTATCCATTTCCTCAGCCGGTGAGTTAATAAAAACAATATTTTTTTCCTGTATTTTTTTCTTGGCAATATTGAGCATTTCTTTGGAATGATCTATACCTATTATTTTTCCTGTATTTTTTATTTTTTTAAAAATTTCAATTGTCGTGATACCTGTTCCACAACCCACATCAACTACTCTCATGTTTTTTTTCATGTTTGAAATTTTTACTAGAAATTGACTAGTTTTCATATA
>DAOWAL010000139.1 GCA_030634615.1 Candidatus Aenigmatarchaeota archaeon
CTTCCAATATGTGGGCTCTGTCCTTTGCTTTTTTGAGTTCAAATTTAGTCCTTTTTGTAACGACCGATTTTCTGTGTTTTATGAACTCGACAATCATTTCTTTAAGGTTCAGCACCCTTGGAACGTTGTCAACAAGCGAGAGCAGTGTTACACCAAATGTGCTCTGCAACTGCGTTTGTTTGTACAAGTTATTCAGGACAACCTCAGCAGGATTGCCCCTGGAAACATCAATTATGACTCTCATTCCTTCTTTGTTCGATTCATCCCGGATGTTTGTTATTCCTCTTATTTTTTTATCACGGGCAAGGGTTGCAATTGATTCTATTAATCTTGCCTTGTTGACCTGATAAGGGAGTTCAGTGATTATTATCCTTTCTTTGTCACCAGTTCTTTTTACAACTTCACTTCTTCCCCTCATTCTAATGGAACCTTTACCGGTCGTGTATGCCTGGATTATTCCCGGTCTTCCAAGTATCATAGCAGCGGTTGGGAAATCAGGACCTCTTATGTGTTCCATAAGTTCTTCAATTGTTATTTCCGGGTTTTCTATTGTTGCGAATATGCCGTTTGCAACCTCGTTTAGGTTATGAGGCGGTATGTTTGTTGCCATACCAACAGCTATACCGGACGATCCGTTAAGCAGAAGGTTAGGAAGTTTTGATGGTAAAACAACTGGCTCCTCAAGAGAGCCGTCGAAATTCGATCTGAAATTAACTGTTTTTTTATCAATATCGGAAAGCATATCTTCTGCAATTTTCTGTAGTCGTGCCTCGGTGTACCTCATTGCTGCGGCGTTGTCACCGTCTACCGAGTTATGAACGAAAATTCCTGATGCCAAAGCAAAATTATGGGTTTCATCTATCGTTAAATCGTATACGTCTTCTCTTTCACCTAGTATTTCTGTCCTAATGACTGTGTGGTTATACATCTTGGCCTGTTCGAGCATCTCTGAAAAATCATCGAAATATTTTAAAGCGTTTTCAACTCGTGGAATAAAATTATTAGATCTTTCCTTTTCATATAACACAGGAGTTACTTCCGGATATTTTTTTGTCAGGATATTAACAAACCTCAATATCTTGCTTTTCATTACTTTTTCTCTGTAAGAAGGATCCGTCCATTTTCGACTAAGAACAACCGCCGCTCTTTCCGCCAATTTCTTCATGCAATCGGGATCTTCTCTCATATGCTGTAAATTTCGAGTTCTCACACTCTTGATTACATTTTTTCTGAATTTCGGATTTTGCCACTGAACAGCAAGTTTTTTGCGATGTAATTCTCTAATTCCCTCCTTTTTCCACATTTTTTTACTAGCATTGATGAAATGATCTGGAGCAAATTTATTCCTGTAGTTTTTATCCTCCCAGCGTTTCTTTGATTCTGTACTCATTTTTTTTCTATATTCTTCATCTTTCCATCGCTCTTTTGTTTTCTTAGAAATTAATTCCCTATGGTCTTTACTTGCCCATATTTTCTTGGATTTCTCTGATGTGAATCCCTTCATTATTGTAGGATCGTTCCTTTTCCATCTTTCTTTCATTTCCACGGATTTTAACGCGCTCATTTTCTTTCTGTACTGTTCATTACTCCACAAATCCTTCAACCTTTTGCGACTTTTTTCCTTTACTTCTGGGTGTTTTTTCATGTATTCAACAGTGGTCTTTTTTAAGGATTTTATCATCCGATTCCGATAATCAGGATTCTGCCAATTTTCCATATTTCTTTCAGAAATTCTTTTTGCATATCTTTTCTTGTTATTCTCTTCTGACCAGAATTTTCTTCTCCCGTCTGCGATTTTCTCTCGGTATTCACTGCTTTTATGTAGATCTGAAGCATGTTTTGCGTGCAACTTCCAATGATCTGCCCAACGCATTCTCTTGATATTATCAGGATTGTTGTTCGATTTATTGAAATCAACGTGATGTCTTATTTTCCCTTCATTTTTTTCATATATGCCTTTTTTAATGTTCCAATTATCAGAAAGGATGTGAGTGTTTATCCATTCTTTTGTTTTTGGTTGGTAAATCATTTGATATCCAACCAACTCTGGTTTTATCTTATCTTCTTTTACGGATAACCTTGAACGAATGGGCATCAGAGAATTTTCAGGTTTCAATTTTCGCGCTTCCACGAAACGGTCGTTTCGTAACATGAATCGATGATCTAATGTACATCTAATCTCTTCGTCATTGTCAAGAACGACTTTAATTAATTTTTCTTTTCTTTTCGTCAATCTAGGATTTTTTATCTCCGCAATCTCGATAATCCCATCAGAATTCATAGTATAAGTATAATTCTTTTTACCGTCTTTCCACTCCTTGACCAATTCCTTGAAAGATAGGTTCCTTCCGTCAGTCAATTTCACTTTCGTATCTCCAGTGAAACATCCAAAATTACCTTGTCCATTTATGAGAGGATAACGTAATGAGAATGACTGTACCATACGAACAAGCGAATCGTATACTGCGGTGTCACCGTGTGGATGGTATTTACCAAGCACTTCACCGACAATCCTTGCGCATTTTTTGTATGGTTTGCTATGATACATGCCCATGTCGTGCATGGCGTAAAGTATACGTCTGTGTACTGGCTTAAGACCGTCTCTTAC
>DAOWAL010000017.1 GCA_030634615.1 Candidatus Aenigmatarchaeota archaeon
ATATTCATCAAAGAGTTCTGAGAATTCAAGATACGATGCGGTAACGCCTATTGACCCTGTCATTGTAAGAGGATCCGCCATAACATGATCACATGCAGACGCAATCCAGTATGCTCCGCTTGCCGCAACATCAGCCATCCAACACACAGTTGGTTTTTCCATTTCCTTAACAGCGTGGGCAATTTCACGGGAAGCTACGACTGACCCACCTGGTGAATTTATCATAAATATTGCGCCCTTTATTGAAGGGTCTTCTTCTACTTTGTCTATCATTGAAAATATATCATTTGGTATAACACTCTCGGTAAGAAGCTGAGGACTTGATGAAATTGTCCCGCTCATTTGTATAACTGCAATCTTGTTTCCAAAGCTGACTCCTGAAGAAAGAAGTGAAAACGCGAGTACAACTAAAATGATGATAATACCACTAAATAGTCCAATTATAAATTTCCAGTTATCATTTTTTCTCTTTTTGGAAAATGTCATAGTATCATTTATCGCCGACTAGCTTAAGAACATTATCAACCTGCTGAATTGCTGTTCCTATGTAGTTTTTGGGGTCGAGATAATGATCGATTTCCTTTTCGGTGAAGTTCTTGGCAACTGTCGGATTTTTGAGAAGAACGCTCTTTAATGAGATATTCTTTTTGTATGATTCCATTGCAGATATCCTAAGAATTTCATGTGCATCCTGTCTGCCAATTCCTTTTTTGACAAGACCTATCATGAAATGTTCGCTCATTACAAGACCGTTTGTCAGGTTAAGATTTTTTTCAATATTTTCCGGGTGAAGTTCTATGCTTTCAAGTATTGACGTAATTCTTCTGAGCATGAAATCCAGTATCATGAAGCTCTCAGGGAATATTATCCTTTCGCTTGCAGAGTTTGTCAAATCACGCTCGTGTTCAAGAGGATTGTTGTCAAGCGCAACTGAAACATGGGATTTTAGAATTCTTGCAAGTGAACACACGTTCTCGGATTTCCATGGGTTTCTTTTATGAGGCATTGTCGAACTTCCAACCTGCTTTTTACCGAATTTTTCCATGACCTCGGCAATTTCAGTTCTCTGCAAATTTCTTATTTCTTTGGCTATCTTGTCAAGTGTTGAACCGATTAAAGCAATAACAAAGATGAGCTCTGCATGCCTGTCTCTTTGTATTACCTGGGTTGATACCATGACCGGTTTAAGACCTAAATCTTTCATAACAATTTTCTGAAGCTTTTCCGCGTTTTTGCCAAACGTTGCCTGTGTTCCAACTGCTCCGGTCATTTTGCCGACAACTATTCTTTCCTTTACCTGTGATAATCTTTCAAGCCCTCTTTCTATTTCACAAAGCCAGTTTGCAAACTTTAATCCGTATGTTGTTGGAACAGCATGCTGACCATGTGTTCTTCCGATGCACACGACTTTTTTGTATTTTTTGGTAAGTGTTATCAGAACTTTTTTGAATGCTTTGAGGTCTTTTTCTACAATTTCACTTGCATCCCTTAGCTGGAGTGATAGTGCAGTATCTTCAATATCGTAGGAAGTTGAACCGTAATGGACATATTTACCAGAATCACCCGTAACTTCTGTCAAAGCTTTTACCATGGCCATTAAATCATGATGTATTTGCTCTTCTATTTCTTTCACTCTTTTTACTTTAACATCATTTGTGTTTGCTTTTTTGGAAATTTCATCTGCAGCTTTCTTAGGTATGTTTCCAAGCTTTGCATGTGCTTTCGCAAGCGATGCTTCGACCTTAAGCCAGCTGTCAAGCTTTGCTTCCTCGTCAAATACTTTTTTCATTTCGTCTGAATAATACCGGTATTCTATTGGATGTATTGCCATAATATCAACTCCCTAAATATCCTTTTGATTTTAAATTTTCAGCTATTCTTTCAATTACAGGTTTATTATCAACATTGAATTTTTCTCCTGTTATTATTTCATATGCTCTTATGTATCTTTTAGCGGCTTCTGCCCTAACCTCGTCAGTAAGCGCTGGAACTTCCCCGTCACCGGTAAAGCCTTGTTTTGCAAGCCATACCCTGACATATTCCTTGTCAAGTTTTCTTTGCTCCTCACCTTTATCGAAAAGCTCCTGATAAGTATCTGCAAACCAGAATCTGGATGAATCCGGTGTATGTATCTCGTCCATTAAAACAAGCTCGCCGTCAATAAGACCAAATTCGTATTTTGTATCTACAAGTATGAGTCCCTGTTTTGCAACTGTTTTTTGACCAAGTTCAAAAAGCCTGAAACTCACTTCAATCATCTTGTCCATGAACTCTCTCGAAACAAGACCTTGTTTAACAATTTCATCAGGTGAAATATTTTTATCATGTTCTCCTTTCGTATGATCACCTTTTGTTGTCGGTGTTATGATTGGCTTGTCAAACTTCTGGTCTTTCTTAAGTCCTTCCGGAAGTTTGTTCCCGCATAAATTTCTAACACCGTTTGAATAATTATACCATGCAGATGTTTTGGTAACACCTGTTATGTATCCTCTCACAACAATTTCAACAGGAAGAGGCTGACACTCCCTGACAACCATGACATTTTGATCTGGCAAATCTTCCATGTGATTTTTTACAACATCACGTGTGTGGTTAAACCAGTAATAAGCAAGCTGATTAAGTACCTGCCCTTTGAAAGGGATTGTACCAAGCACACGGTCAAAAGCAGAAATCCTGTCAGTCACTATTATGAATCTCTTATCATTTTGAGTGTAATTGTCTCTGACCTTACCCTCATATTTTTTCCCGAGTTCCGGAAAATCGGTTTTTTCTAAAGTGTTTTTTAACTGACTTGCTATGACATAATCATCCATCAAACTTCACCCCATTTCCTTTGACAACTTTTCCTATAACAGAAGCATCTATACCAAATGTTTCCATTTTAACTATTATATTATCAGCATGTTTTTCTGGTACCATTAGTACCATACCAACACCCATATTGAATGTTCTCCACATATCATCTTCAGGAACATTTCCTTCTTTTTCTATAAGTCTGAAAATCGGAAGAACTGAAATTTTTGCTTTGTTTATCTCAACACCAAGTCCTTTTGGAATTATCCTTGGTATGTTTTCAATAAGCCCGCCACCGGTTATGTGGGCAATTCCATGAATATCAAATTCCTTTCTGACTTCTTTTACTTCATTGACATAAGCTTTGTGCGGAACAAGTAATGCTTCACCAATACTCATTCCCAGTTCATCAATGAAATCCGTTACTTTGTATTTCGGAAACAGTGTTTTTCTTGCAAGAGAAAATCCGTTTGTATGAAGTCCGCTTGACGGAAGCGATATCAAAACATCGTTTTCTTCTATCCTTGAACCGTCAACGATTTTTTCTTTGCTGACAATTCCTGTTATACATCCAACAATATCATGTTCACCTTTGGAATACACACCAGGCATTTCAGCGGTTTCTCCGCCAACAATCGGTATGCCAAGTTCTGAACATGCCTCTGCCATACCTCCAACGATTTTTTCTATAACTTCTGGACTTAGTTTTTCTGTTGCAACATAATCAAGAAAATAAAACGGTTCTGCGCCAATTGCCAAAATATCGTTTGCGCAATGATTGACAATGTCTTTACCAAGGCTGTCCCATTTACCCATTACAGCAGCAACCTTTGTTTTTGTACCAACACCATCAATGCTTGAAACCAAAATTGGATCTTTCGTGTTTATTATTTTGTCTGCACTTATTGCACCGCCAAAGCTACCTATGCCTAATAAAACGTCCTTGGTGAGTGTTTTTTTTACATGAGCCTTTATCTTACTAAAAGACTTGTTTCCGGCGTCTATGTCAACACCAGCGTCTTTGTACGTTACCATTCATTCACCTTTGATCTTTAGGATCCTCATAGCCAGATGGGCAGCATTTTTCGCATTATCTATACCAACTGTTGCAACCGGAACGCCTGAAGGCATCTGCATCATTGAAAGCAGTGCATCAAGTCCGCTGAATTTCACATCAACAGGTACGCCTATCACAGGCTTATCCGTGTGTGATGCAACAAAACCTGGAAGTGCCGCAGAAAGACCTGCTATTGCTATCATGACATCGGCATCACTGTGTTTGACGAGTTTTTCAGTTCCCACAGAATCACGATGCGCAGATGAAATGTGCAGTTCAAATGGTATTTTGTTGTCTTTGAAAACGTCTTCTGCTGCTCTTGCAATGTGCATATCGGATTCGCTACCACATATTATTAGAACTTTCATATCTATTCTTACGAAAGTTGTTTTATAAATTTACTAAGAATGCTACGCCAAACTAACTATTATTGCACCAATCAGTATAACGATTGTGCCTGCGAGTATTCTTACCACTGCTTTTCTGCCACTAATTTCCTTAAAGTAGAAAAGACCCCATAAAACACCAATCACAACAGATAACTGGGTCAGTGGACCGGACTTTGCAATACCGAAAAACTGTACAACATATATACCGAGCAGGTTTGCAATTCCCCATATAATTCCACCGAGCAAACCGTTTTTAAGCTGAAGTTCCCGTGGAACTTTCCTGTTCAAAAGAAATATGACCAAACTTGTAATGAATATGCCAACCGACATCTGGAAATAGTATTCCCATGCTGGAAATCCAGAGAGTTTGAACGGGACAAACTGTGTCCCGAAGAAAAGGGCTGTCCCAATCGCAAGCAGAATGCCGGTGATTAATGCCGGTCCTTTTGTTTTTTCCGTCTTTGTTATTAAAACTGCACCAGCCAAAACGGCGAGAGTGCCCAATAGTCCCATCATTATTCCGATTCCTGTAATTTCAGAGAAGAGCAAAACGCCCCAGAAATATGCGACGAGCATGCTTGATATCCAGATAGGATAAGCTCTTGATATGCCGATCTTTTTTATGGCAAGAAGAGAGAGAAAATTCCCAACTGCCCACATGGCACCCGAAGCAATGCCAAAAACTGTAATTGTAAAACCCAGATTAAACACAAATGAAAGAATAATAGTTACAAGCATTATGCCGGAACACATTAGAAACTGCGAGTACGGAACATCAGCCTTCATTTTTTTGAAAGGGACTATATAACTTCCCCATAATATTACTGCCCCGAGAAGATAGACGTAGGCAATAAAATCAATCATAAAAATCACAGCTTTTTCTTGGCGTAGTCAACAGCTCCCTTAAACAACTGAAGACCATCACCCTCCTCGTTCATATCCTTCATTCTTGTCCAGAATGGATGCATGTATTTTGAGAAATATTTTTCCGGGTGCGGCATCATTCCAAAGACATTACCCTGAGAATTACATATACCTGCAATATCATTGATAGAACCATTTGGGTTCTGTGAATACCTGAAAACAATCTGGCCATTATCTTCCAGCTTTTGTATTATTTCCGGAGTGGCTACAAACTTTCCTTCACCGTGGTTTATAGGAACAAACATTTCATCCCTAAGGTTTTTTGTAAATACGCATTTGTTTCCTGAGGCATGTTTTAGCTCGACCCATTTATCGATGAAATATCCAGAATCATTTGAAGTAAGCGTGCATTCCTGGACACCAATCCCCCCGATTGCGGGCAAAAGCCCTGCCTTTGTGATTGCCTGAAAACCATTACATACGCCTATTACAAGCTTACCCGAGTCTATGAATTTTGTAAGATCTTTCCAGATTTTATATTTGAGAATGTTTGCAAGTATCTTACCTGCAGAAACATCATCACCATGAGCAAAACCGCCGGGAAAAACAAGTATCTGATAATCTTCAAGTGATTTTTTTCTGCTGACAATATCATTAACATGAACAATATCAACTTCTGATCCGGAGAGTTTGAATGAGTGTATCATTTCCTCTTCTGCATTTGTTCCTTCAACCCTTAATACGAGTGTTTTCACCATACTTTCACCAATTAAATGTTTCTCCCCATGCTTTTTTGAGTTCATCTGCACTCCTGTTTAGTATTTCTTCGTCATCCAAACCTGTTACAACAAGATTTGGTTCCTCTGTAACTTCGCCTATTTTTGAAGCATTGTCTCCCATTATTTTTTCAAATTCGCTTTCTTTTCCTTTGGGAACTTCAACTAAAAATCTTGAATTGCTTTCTGAAAATAATATTTTGTAATTCTTTTTTATTCCATCTGCTGGTACTAGTTTTAGATCAACTGACATACCAAGATTTCCTGCAAAGCACATTTCAGCAGCAGTTACTGCAAGTCCTCCTTCTGAACAATCATGGCATGCTCTGATAAGACCATTATCAATTGATTCTATCATATTGTCCATTATTTTCTTGGCGTTTGCTAAATCAACACCGGGTACTTTTCCGCCTTCTTCATCTTTTATCATGTGGTAGTGCGAACCGCACATCTCGTCTTTTGTAACACCGATCACATAAACTGGATTACCGGCTTCTTTTAGATCCATTGTCTGTGCTTTCCTTATGTCGGGAATTAATCCCACAGCTGTGACAACGAGTGTTGGCGGTATTGAGATTGTATCTTCGCCTGTACCATATTCATTGTAAAGAGAATCCTTACCTGAAATGAAAGGAACAGCAAATCCCTTACTCGCGTCATAGCATGCCTTACATGCTTCAACAAGTGCACCCAGTCTATCAGGTTTCTCAGGATTACCCCATGAAAAATTATCAAGAACAGATATTCTCCTTCCGCCACAGCACACGTTGTTACGAATTGCTTCATCTATTGCCGAAAGTGCCATGTTGTACGGATTGGAAGAAAATCTTGGATTGTATCCGTTGGATACAACAATTCCGTTCCATTCATCATAAATAGGTCTGAGTACGCACGCATTGCCCGGCCCGCCTAATCCCTGTATTGGTTTTATGACAGTTTTTGCCTGAACCTCGTGATCATATTGTCTTATGACCCATTCCTTGCTTGCAACATTAGGTGAACGAAGTATTTCTTTTAAATCACCGGAAAAATCTTCTGAATCATCCATGTCAGGATCGGCATCTTCAGATACAGTAAATTCAGCTTTTCTGATAACCCTGGGTACTTCTCCATGCAGGAAATTCATGTCAAGTTCCCCAATAACCTTTCCTTTAAACATTAAAGTGAGTTTTTTATCATCAGTAAATTCACCTATTACAGTTGCTTCTGTGTTTTCATTTTTGAATATCTCAATCACATCATCAACATTTTTTTCGGGAACAGCCAGTAACATTCTTTCCTGTGCTTCTGAAATCCATATTTCCCATGGTTCAAGTCCTTCGTATTTTAATGGAACTTTGTCAAGGTGAACCTTTACACCGGTTTCTTCACCCATTTCACCTATTGCAGACGACAAGCCTCCGCCACCACAGTCTGTAACAGCAGAATAAAGAGGTTTATCACATTTATCCCTGACAATGAGCAGACCGTCCAGAACACGTTTTTCCTCAATTGCATTTCCTATCTGAACAGCTCCTGATGATGTTTTTTCAGAGTCAGATGAAAGTTCAAGTGATGCAAATGTCACACCATGTATTCCGTCCCTTCCTGTTCTTCCTCCGACAAGTATTATTTTGTCACCTGACTTTGCACCTGTCACATACTTGTCATGCGGCATGATTCCAAGACATCCTGCATAGACTAAAGGATTACCGAGATATCCTTCGTGAAAACCAACACCGCCATTTGCAGTGGGAATACCCATTCTGTTACCATAATCGCGTATGCCGGCAACTGCTCCTTTCATTAATCTTTTTGGATGTATCACACCATTTGGAAGTTTATCATGTGGATAGTCAGGAGGCGCAAAAAACAGTATGTCAGTTGAAAGTATCGGCTTTGCACCAACACCCATAACATCCCTGAAAACCCCGCCTGAACCGGTTCCTGCACCGCCATACGGGTCAAGCGCAGTTGGATGGTTATGAGTTTCTACCTTAACCGCTATGTTATGATCATCATTGAATTTAACAATCCCGGCGTTATCAACAAATACAGAAACGCACCACGGAAAATTTAGTTCTTTTGTTCCCCTTGCAATGTATGTTTTGAAAAGTCCATCTATTTTTTCTCCTTTGTACTCAATTATTCCCTTGAATGTTTTGTGTACACAATGCTCTGACCATGTCTGCGCAAGTGTTTCGAGTTCTATGTCACTTGGGTTTCTTCCAAGTTTGTCAAAATAATTTTGAACTTTTCTCATCTCTTCTAAGTTCAGAGCTAACAAAAACTTTTTGGAAATTTCAATTAGTTCTTCATCGCTCTTTCCGATCAATTCTGTACTATTCATAATTTCATAACCTGTGATAACGATATGTGTGTATCATTTCATTTGTGAGGTATCTTGAGCAAATATCCTTTAGCTCATCTTCACTCACATTTCCGCTAATAACATAAAATGTGCCAGTCTTAACTTTCATGTCTTTATGACCAAGAATGTCAAGAGCGTTTTGGACAGAAAGACCAGCTGGATCCATTACGCCCTGCTTAAAGAAAACCTCGACAACCCAAACATTTTTTTCTTTAACTAAATTGTTAACATGTGCACCATTTTCGTCGAATTTACTAAAATTAAAATATTGAATAACGTTATCGGTAAAGAGTTCTTTAGCTGCGTTTTCGACACCTTCTTTGGAAATTTCACTCTCGAAAACATATGTTTGTAAAGTTTTTACATCGGTAACATTGGAAAATCCGAGTTCGGCAATATCACTGCTAACATTTTTACCCAGAGGATCTTTTTGTCCATCTTTGTATCCAACGCCTACAACCCACATAATATCATAAGTATAGTCAGAAAATATAAAAATTCAAAGAAAGATAATAGATCAAATTTATAAATTTTAATAAGTCATTGTTAATATGAAGGAATTTATCAGAAGAGAAATCCTTGCAAGACGTTCAAGGCAGGAAAGAGATAAAAAAGTAAAAAAAGATATTGCAATAAGGAAAAATTTAAGAAATATTTCTGAGTATCAAAATTCCAACATAATTCTTTTCTACGTTTCAATAAGAGGAGAAGTCAGAACAGAGAGTTTGATTTCAGAGGCTCTTGAAAACGGTAAAAGAGTTCTAGTACCATTCGTCAATTTAGCAAATAAGACCATGTTGATTTCTGAAATAAGCGATCTTGATGATTTAGAGCCAGGGTCATTCGGAATACCCGAACCTAAAAACCCAAAGGAGTTCCCGCTCGATGAAATAGATCTTGTAGTTGTTCCAGGTGTTGCTTTTGACAAAACAGGAAACAGGGTCGGGTTTGGTACAGGCTTCTATGATAAATTTGTAAAAACTCTTAATAAGAGAATACCTCTAATAGCACTTGCATATGATTTCCAGATCGTAAAGGAGATCCAGCCAGAAGAACACGATGTAAAAGTACATAAAATAGTAACAGAAAACGAAATTATTGAGTGTTAATATTCTCATTAAACTCTCTGCCAAAATTTGCTTTGTTTGGGAACCACATCTCTCTCGCTTCAGCAACTGTAAATAGTGATCCTGTAATTAAGATAAGATCATTCGGTCCTGCCATTTCCATTGCTTTTTCCACTGCTCTTTTAACATCTTCAACTATTGTAAACTCTTTTTCAAATTTTTCTGCTTCCTTTGAAAGATCTGCCGGCAGAACAGCCCTGTTAAGAACATTGTGCTTCGTGAGAATGAAATGATCGGTTTTCTTGGCAGCATGTTCCATGATTTTTGAAACAATCTTGTCTTTTGACATACTTATTACGGTGTAAAGTTTTTCGTACTTTAACATGTTAAGAGATTCCATAACTTTTTCCATTGATGTAGGATCCTTTGCACCGTCCAAAATAATTGTCGGATTATCAGAAACTATTTCAAATCTTCCGGGCCACTTAACATTTTCAAGCCCTTGTTTTATTGCACTTGTCGGAATTTTCTCAGGCATTGAGAGTACTGCAGATAGTGCGCATGCTATGTTATTCAACTGATATTTTCCACCAAGAGGAACATTTATTCTGGTATTCTCAAAATCAAAGCTGTTTGATTTCGGTATTGAAACAGGATTTGAAAGTTCCAATGCAGTTATTAATTTTGCATTTTTGCTGTTACACAATTTCGTAACGACATCGATTACTTTTATGTTATCTGAATAAACTACGAGTGTCCCGTTTTGTTTTATTATTCCGCCCTTTTCTACTGCTATTTTTTCAACAGTATCTCCAAGTATATCTGTGTGTTCCAATGATACGTTTGTTATTACAGACACATCGGGATTAAGGACATTTGTAGCATCAAGTCTTCCGCCAAGACCTACTTCAACAACTGCTATATCGACATTTTTTTCAGCAAAGTAATCAAAGGCAACTGCAGTTGTAAACTCAAAAAATGTTGGTTTTTCAAAGTCTTTTCCTACCATTTCAGTAAATGGTTTTACTTTCTCAACAAGTCTTACAAAATCAGTTTCAGAAATCATTTCACCGTTCACGGAAATTCTTTCCCGAAAATCGAAAAGATGTGGTTTTACAAATGTTCCCACTATAAGACCGGTTTCCCTGAGAATAGATGATATCATTGTAACGGTTGAACCTTTACCACATGTTCCGCCAACAAGAATTGATCTGAATTTCTTTTCAGGATTATCAATATAGGAAAGTATTTTTTCCACCCTGTCAAGTCCAAGTTTCATACCAAACTTGTTCAGATGCATTATGTAATCCTTGGATTCTTCGTAATTCATAAGAAATAATGTAATTGTAAATTTTAATGTTTGAACATTCTCCTGCCCGTAAATGTCATTGCAATACCAAGTTTGTCGCATGCCCCAATAACTTCTTTGTCTTTGACTGAACCACCCGGCTGAACAATGAATCTGAATCCGTGCTTATGCGATTCTTCTATTGAATCCGGGAAGGGGAAGAACGAATCACTTGCTAAAATACATTTTGAAATTTCACTATTATCCATTCCCATTTTATTGAAATTATCCAGTGTTTTTTCAGCAGCTATTTTAAGTGAACCTATCCTGTTTGGTTGTCCCGCACCCATTCCGATAATATGATAGAACCCTGGTTCATATTCTCTTGCGACAACAATTGCATTTGATTTTGTGTGTTTACATGCAAGGCATGCAAATAATGCGAGGTTGTTTTTATCAGAAGGGGGTTTAATTTTGGTAACGTTTTCGAATTTGTCGGAATACCCGTTGTCACAATCCTGCTCAAGCACACCACCTGACAAGAATCTGTATTCTTTGTTTTCAGAATTCGTTTTTTCCATTTTAAGGAGTCTTAGATTTTTCTTTTGTGAAAATACTTTTAGAGCATCACTATCGAAATTAGGTGCTATTACAACTTCAACAAATTTGTCTTTTAGAAATTCTGCTGTTTTCCCATCAACAGTTTTTGTAATAGCAATAACACTTCCAAAAGCTGAAACAGGATCACCATTCCATGCCTGTTCAGTTGCCTCTAAAACAGTTTTACCTGTGGCAAACCCGCATGGATTCGTGTGTTTTATTATGGCGACTCCTATGTCTTCCTTTAGATCATTCGCTGCTTCAATTGCACTTTGGGAATCAATATAATTGTTATACGACATTTCTTTTCCCTGTAGCTGGACAGCATTTACAAGACCGTCACCGCTTGAATAAACCTTTGCTTTTTGATGCCAGTTCTCACCGTACCTGAGCTCTTTGCCTCCAGTGAATTTTAGTCTTAAGATGTTTTCATTTGCAAATCTTCTGCTCAAGAATTTGTCTATCTCTGAATCATAATCAGCTGTTCTTCTAAAGGCCTTTAGGGAAAAAAGTTCTCTTGTTTTGAGATCAACGTCCCCATGTTTTTCTAGTTTTTCGATGACATATCCATAATCTTTAGGATCTGTTACAACTAAAACATCTTTGTAATTTTTAGCAGCAGACCTTAGCATTGAAGGTCCGCCAATATCAATGTTTTCAATAGCTTCATCGATTTCAACATCGGGATTTTCAATTGTCTTTTCAAACTGGTAAAGATTTACAACAACCATATCAATTGGCTCTATTTTCAGATTATTTATCTGATCCATGTGGTCCTTGTTTTTCCTGACTGCTAAAATTCCACCGTGTATTTTTGGATGAAGTGTTCTTACCCTGCCATCCATTATTTCGGGAAACCCGGTGTAGTCTCCTATATATGTTACATTAATTCCACTGTCTTTGAGAAGTTTTGCAGTACCACCAGTGGATATTATTTCAACACCCATTTTCTCAAGTGATTTAGAGAAATCTACTATTCCTGTTTTATCAGTAACTGAAATAAGGGCACGTTTTATTTTCATGCTAAAGTCTTCACCTTGTTTCCTTCAACTTTTATTTTACCTTCTGAAAACATTTTTATTGCTTCCAGCAAAATTTCCTGTTCAGCGCCCTGTACCTTTTCTTTCAATGTTTCTGCAGTATCACTATCATCGACCATTACTGGTTTTTGCATTATTATCGGTCCCTCGTCAACCTTTGGTGTTACAAAATGCAGAGTGCAGCCTGTAACTTTTAGTCCTTTGTTGAGGACTTCTTCGTGTACATTTGTATCCATCTCTCCTGAGAATAATGGGAGCAATGACGGATGAATGTTCATTATCCTGTTTTCATACTGTTTACACATCCAGGGTGATACTATTCTCATAAATCCTATGAGAAGAACAAGTTCCACTCCTCTTTTATCAAACTCAGAAGCTGCCGCTTTATCGAAAAGCAGTCTGTCTTTACCGGAATAATCCATTGCTATAGCATCTATCCCGTGATCCCTTGCCCTCTCTAAAATAAAAGCATCTTCGTTATCTGAAATAACACATGCAATTTCTGCATCAATTTCTCCTGCCTCAATTGCGTCTATTATTGGCTGGAGATCTGTCCCTTTCGTTGAACCTAAAACACCAATTTTCAATGTCATACAATCACCCACTCTGAATTAATTATAATATATTCGTTTAATTATACTACCCATTTGTATTTGGTTTTTAAAAATTAACCTATTTCATAATTAAAGTTGCAACTTGTATTTCTTTATACCATGCCCGTATTTTCTGTTTAATTCTTGCATATATTCTTTGGTTATGGGGCCAGTAATTACAGCATTCTCTGAGCGAACATACTCTCCACCAGTTTTTCCTGCGATGCTTTTGCCCACTCCCCTGTTATCTACTTTTACCCAGTATTTGTGAGGACCATTTTCCTTACAATTCCTTGCCATGTTGACTTTCTAGTGACAAATAATTTAAACAATATGTGTAACAAAATTATTTTCAGAGTTTTCTTTCAGCAGAAATAATAGTGTTTTCTAAAACCATCGCAACAGTAAGCGGGCCAACACCACCTGGAACAGGTGTTATGAAATGTGTTTTTTCTTTGACTTTTTCAAAATCAACATCCCCAAATAAACCTTTATCTGTCCTGTTCATCCCGACATCAATTACAGTAGCACCGGTCTTTACCATATCTTCTGTTATAAATTTTGATTTACCAATGGCTACTACGAGTATATCGGCATTCTTTGTGTGATCAGAAAGATTTTTTGTTCTTGAGTGGCACATTGTAACTGTGGCATTCTTTTTCATGAGCATCATTGCAATTGGCTTACCGACTATATTGCTCCTGCCTATAACAACTGCGTTTTTGCCTTCGAATTCAAATCCTTCTGCGTCAAGCATTTTGATTATGCCTTTTGGAGTGCATGGTTCAAATGCAGCACTACCAGAGAACAAGTTTCCCATGTTTAGAGTTGTTAGCCCATCAACATCTTTTTCAGGTGATATCGTATCAAGAATTTTTCTTTCGTTGAGATGTTTTGGTAAAGGTAACTGGACAAGTATACCGTTTACATTGTTATCAGAATTGAGTTCTTCTATCAGTTTAATGACACCTTCCTGTTTGACATTTTCAGGCAATCTGTGAAGCGATCCGTCCATTCCAATTTCCTGTGATTTTTTCAATTTCATTGCAACGTAAATTTCAGAAGCTGAATTGTTACCAACTAAAATTATGTCAAGCCTTGGAGTAATTCCTTTTTCTTTTAGTGTACTTATTCTGAC